>CAZPPD010000336.1:0-6510 GCA_964588185.1 uncultured Alcaligenaceae bacterium
GTGTAACGGTAGCACAAGAGATTTTGGCTCTCTTTGTCCAGGTTCGAATCCTGGCGGGGTAGTTTCATCTCTTCTGAATTCCACCCTATCAATCAAACCTAACAACCAAGTTAATAAGAAGGGATTTCCCATAGAGTTTAAAGGGAAAAGTCAACTTCCCTTGACATTTCGTTTTATTGATTTATCATTTCATTAAGTGATGAAATAGTGAACTTCTTTAGCGGCGGTAAAACCATCAAACACGAAACCACATGTAACCCGGAAGAACACGGCCAACCGCCGACCAAAGGGGCGATTCCGAAGGTCTCGACCCTAAAAAAGTCGGAACGGCTTTTTCGAGCTCTGGGCGACGCTCACCGGTTACGAATTCTTTTGTTACTGGCTGAGAAAGAACGCTGTGTGGCTGAGTTGGTGGATATTCTCGAAGAAAACTATTCCACCATCTCCCAACGCCTGCGGCTATTGCGTTCGGAAAACTTGGTAGAGAATCGCCGTGAGGGGTCTCATGTGTTTTACTCACTGAGCGATCACCACGTGGTGGAGTTGCTCAACAATGCTCTCCAACACGCCGAGGAACTTAAAAAAGACGAACCGACGGTTTCTTAAAAGAAAGGAATATAAAATGAGTCAGCATCCCCTTCACCCGAACCACGGTCACCAACACGGCCCCAACTGCGGCCACACCCCCGTGAAACACGGCGACCACGTCGATTACTTGCACGACGGCCACTTGCATCACGTTGGAGATGGCGGGGTTGAGTGCCACACAGTGGAAGTGAACACAACCAACCCGGCTGATTGCACTCCGCAACACAATTGCGGCGGCCACGAGAGCCAACACCAACACGGCCCGAATTGCGGCCATGAAGCCGTACCGCACGGCGATCACGTCGATTATCTGGTCGACGGCCACTTGCACCACCCACACGGCGACCATTGTGATGACCATGGCCCGCTAAAAAAAGCGTAATCCAACAGTTAGGAACCGGCCGGAAAGCGTCTTTCCGGCCGGTTACATTTCCCTTTACTCCGATTCACCCTTGGTGGTTGGAAACAATCCTGATCAAGTAAATCGATAGATCCTGTCAGAAATAGCGAAACGGAAAAGCGACTCTCTCTTGCCGAATCGTGTTCTTATTGGCAAAAAAAGTCCCAAGCTTTATTGCCGTTTGAGCACCAGCCTTGTCTCTAACCCGTCCTCTTGGAACAGAAATTCCGCTCTCAGGTTGCGAATCTCGTTTACCATTTTCGCCAATGGCGACTCGTCTGCAATGACAGCATGCTGCTGGGGGTCCCGAAGCGAACCGTGGCGGCGGTTGGTAACTTCACCGAGTTTAGACGAGAAAGCATAAGCGGATGCATCCGGGCTTTCGGGAATGAAACCAAAGTAGTGATGGGCAACGCGTTCTCGTTCGCTCCTGGACATCTTGTTTGTGACCAATCCGGTGCGGTAAAGCACAGCCCACAGAGGGATGTTTCCCAGAGCTCGGCGATGCACGTCGATTTCGAGGTATTTGTGCAGAAACCCTTTCGCTTGGACCGCGGCCCCGGGAGCCAAGTAGAGCGACCCGTTGACCGGCAGCAGAGTGGGCTTTTTATTGTCTGCCTTGGCTCCGCGCCAATGATCGATCACATCATGCAAGGAGGATTTACTCGTGGAGATATACCAAGCATCGCCCAGCAGCGTGTAATAAAGGGTAGGGGCAAAATGCTTCTCTTCCTCATAGCCTTTGTTAAACCAGGAATAGAGTGTCCCATCCGGTATCGCTTGCACCCGGACCAGATTGACGCCTTTGTACTTGGGTTCGATGGTTTCCCATGAGATCGATCCGGGGAGGAAGGAGTTTAGCGTCCTTTTCAGACCTGCAAGAAAGCCGGTAAAAACCAGTGGATTGCGAATCTCGATACCAACCGTAATTGGCATCTGGAATACTAATCGCGTAGCATGACGCATGCGTTTGGTATCGTTTAATCGGGACAACCCGCCACTGCGATTTACGTAGTCGATCAACTCTGTGTAAACCGGGCTGTCATCAAAACGAATAAGGGACCATTCGCCTAGCCACCTACCCAGGGAGCCCTTATCTAGCACTCCCAACAATTTGAGTCCCGCATTCAGTTGTTTGCGCTCGTCCGCAGAGGGCGAGATATGAGTTTTGAGCTGAACAAGGGTCTTTGACGAGAACGAAGTGGGGTCCAGCTTGGTAACCCCATTTCCGGTCAGTTGTCGCAGTTGCCTATAAACATTGTTCTGAATAAGCGGAACTATGTGTGTGTGCATACGCAATTTACTTCCGTCGATTTCGAAGCTCATGGCAATCGGGTCAAAATAGCCCCGCCAGTTGGACATATATTCGGAACGAAAGTCTCGATAATCCTGCAGTTCATCTCGCGTAATCTTGTCGATTGGTAGTTCGATCAAAGGGGTGGCGAATTGAAGCGTGTTATAGGCCGAATCAAATGCCAGATTGCGGTTTCCGTCCCATTGTGCAGAGCTTGACCCCGGTATATGGATGTCGTTTGCGGATAGTGCTGCGACGGAGAGCAAACCTTCTCGTGATTGCGGAATTGCATTAGTTTCCCAGGCAGAGAACAGGGCAGCATTCGTCAGAATCGTCAGACTGGCCATAGCTTCCAAGCGGCGTTTATGCTTTATCCGGTTGGCCGGTCCAGCCATTTGCCGCAAAAATGCATCCGAGAGAAAAGCAAAGCCATCCTGCTGATTCCCTTTAGGCAGAACAGTGCGTAGGTACTGATAATCGGGTGACTGGGCCAGCGATTTTCGCCAACCTTGCCGGGTATCGAGCACATGCTTTACTGCAATCAAAGAGTTGGAGTAAATAATGTAGTCCCCGGCCTCCGCTCGATACAAACTCACCTCGCGATGGGGCGTGACCATGCTTTGGATCACGAACCCTTGATGCTTGTGCCGGCTTTCCTGAATATGTTTTCCGTGAGCCTGTCTGGCTTGCTCGAGAAACGGTGCCACGGATTTCAAGAATTGTTTCTGATCGTTTACGTGAAATATAACAGTGACATCCGAACCGTCGCGTAAGTACAGATCACTTCCGGAGACGGAAACTCCGTGAATTAGGGCAGGGTCGAGGATTTCGGCAACCTGCTTACTTGGTAGGCACAGTTGCGATTCATACTTTCGCCGCAATTGGTATTCGCGATGGTGTGGTTCAAAGGCCCACAACACCGGAGCTCCCCACTTCTCCACCAGATCCAGCATTTCGACCAGTTTTCCAAAGTCTTGGAAGTGGGCGTAATAATGGTCGTGCGGAACCATTCGAGCGAGAGGTTCGATGTCCGATTTCTTTCCCTTGAGCATCTTTTCCCAAGGATACTCAGGAATCTCGATGCCGGAGACTTCGGCAATAGCAATCGTGCGTTCTTGTAGGGATCCTTGTTGCCCCAACATACGCCGCAGTTGCAACGCTTCGGCGATGGCGGCACTTCCTGTGGCGAGGTGGTACAGCTTGCGGTTGATTTGTCCTTGGGGGATGCGTGGAACACCGAAGTGATCCGTTGGAACCCCGTATTTTTTACTGGTAGCTGCTCGGCCAAAACCAAAAAAACTATGCTCATGGCTGGTAAATTCCAGATAGGAAAACCGCACGCCCTGCCCAAACGCCCACAAGGCTTGCAAGTCGTCCCGGTGCAGCGGTTGTTCCGCCGTTCGCGGACCGGGCCGTTCGGGTGGATATATCTTGGTGGCTTTATTGAAGTCGATTACGATATTTACTTGCTTCCAGAGCCACGGTTCCTTGTCGCGCTTCTCCTCCGGCGGCGGTTCCCCTTTCCAATACGGGTAGACGAAGACAAACTTTGCCGCCTCTACGTCCACGAGGCGTCCGACAACCTCGAGGCCATCAACATGTTCCTCTCTCTGCTTGTGGGGCTTTCGCTTGTCCTCAGGATCAGGAAAGAATTTGAGCTGAGGATAAACCGCTTCGGCATTATCACTCTGCGAGGCGAATTGCGGCAGTTTGGCCACCAGCCGTGCATTTTCCTTCGACCAGAAGTCTTTCCGGTCGAGGTGTACCGTCCGTAGGTCAGGGGGAGCTTCCAGCACCACATGGAAATAAGTGCCGTGCGTAGTTCGCTGGATTCGCAACTCTCGAATGGAAGTTTGAGCGATGATCGGGAGCGGGATGCCGATCATTGATAGGATTGACATGATGATGATTTGACGCATAAGGTTCCTCATTGAATTGGAGTAGTAATTGAACAGGCATTGTTTTTCTTCCACAAACTCTCGGGCAATCGCCAGAGACGAAGATTATAATCGCCGCTACCTTCGGATCTTTCCTCTTTCTCAAACCAACTCAGGCCGCCACCAGTAATGAAATAATGGCCGTCTTCGGACACCGCAATGTGCCGAGTAGACCCTTCTGCCGTTTGTGACCAGGCAAAGATTTTGCCGGTTTGGACATTGCGGATACTGACAGTCTTTGCTGTGGTTGTGACCAGATATTCGGGATCGGCAAGAAACGCACCATTTAGAACGGGATCTAGAGTAGCATCATGGAAGCTCTGAATCACTTTCCCTGTGCTGGTACTAAGGAGTGTGGTGTAGCCGTCGTTCTGAAACACAGCAAGACCTCCCCCTTCGGGCATACGAATCATTCGGTTGATAGTACGGTCCTCGGGAATATCCAAGTCCCGTAAAACGAGTTCGGAGTCGATATCGAATAAGCGAATCTGACCTGTACGAGCAAGCGCGAGCGTCTTCCCGCTTGAGAGAAAGATTGCCTCACTGAGTCGGTTCCCTCGAACTCCTTCTCCAAATGCGAATCGCCCAAGCTCCTTGCCGGTGGCCACTTCCCACAGGATTGCAACGCTGGGATTGCCTACGGCAACTAGCTTGGTTCCATCGGGGGAAAATCGAAATCGCTCCGTCCAGTTGAAATTGTGGGGGATTTTGCGTAACCGTTTTGCCTGGTGCAAATCCCAAATCTCAATGCAATCTTCTTTTTCAACCGCGAGGAATTTTCCCTCGTTTGAAATAGCCGCGTCGTGGTGCCAACCGGGGATGAAAATACGCTTGACCGGTTTTTGCTTTTTCGGGTCCCAAAAAAGCACCTGACCATGAGATCCGATGGAAACAAACTGCTCGCTCTTAGGTAGATAGCGAAGGGCTCTGACCACACCTTGGTGGCCTTTCAGTTGCCGGACCAGGTCAATCTTCGCTATGACCTTCGGCTTATTTTTCTTGGGTTTCGGTGGTGCCTTTGCTATTCGTTTGACAACGGCGACCTTTCGGTCACCCCTTTTGAGATAGATCGGTTCGCCTTCGGGAAGATTCATCTTCAAACCAGTCGTGTTCCCGCCGAGGAGGAGAGAGTAGGTGCCGGTGTGCAGTGTCGCTTGCTGCTTGGTTTTCTGATCGAGAATGGTCACGACCTTGCCATTCTGCTTGACGATCACTTTTACATGGGGGTCTTTGGTTTCGATAGCAATTGTACCGGTGTTGGTTCGGATGTAAAAAATAGCTGCCGTAAGGATTAGGGCGAGAAGAGAACCTAGGGCTACAATACTTCGCTGTCCAAGTTTGCGTTTCAGTGGGGCTTTGAATCGTCGCCAAATGCTCTTTGATTTCAGGAGCGGCGGTTCTCGTGTCTGCGTGGGAGATTTGCCAAGGTCGTGGTCAATTCCAGTGACAGAAGTTCGAACTGATTCCAGTGCTTCCACGACCTCTTTGGGGGTCTGATATCGCTCTTGCGGATTCTTAGCCATCATTCGTTGGACAACCAGCACCAGTTCTGTGGGAATCCTACCATGCAGATTATTCAGCGGCGTTGGCTCCTCGGTAAGATGGCTCCTGAGCTTTTCCAAAATGGGCTTGTCGGCAAAGGGAGGCCGTCCGGTAAGGAGAAAATACAGTGTGCATCCCAAACTGTAGATGTCGGCTCTTATGTCTGAAGCACAAGCCCGGTGTTGTTGTTCCGGAGCCATGTAATCAGGAGTTCCCAACATCGAGCTAACGCGGGTCAGTAAAGATTCGGGAGAATCAGAGGGGGAAACGGCATCAACCTCCTCATTCGCCTCACTAACAAATTTTGCTAACCCAAAGTCGAGGATCTTGATCTGCCCGTCGGGAGTCACCATCAGGTTGCTGGGTTTAATGTCGCGGTGGACGGTGTCGCATTCAAAGGCATGTTGCAGACCTCGTGCGGCTTGACGGATATAATCACAAGCTTTGGCTATAGCTACCGGACCTTGCTGCTTAACGACTTCCTCGAGATTCGCTCCCTCGATGTACTCCATAACCAGGAAATGATGGTCGCCAATTTTTTCGGCATCAAAAGCCGCGACAATATTGGGATGGGCTAATCGCGCAGCCAGTTGCACCTCGCGGCGAAAACGTTCGACCGCATTGGTATTTTTGATCATCTTTTGATTGATCAGCTTGACCGCCACCGGACGTTTCATCAATGAATGTTCGGCCTTGTAGACATTGCCCATGCCCCCACGACCCAGGTAGTCGCGCACCTCGAAGTCGCC
>CAZPPD010000337.1:0-6497 GCA_964588185.1 uncultured Alcaligenaceae bacterium
AATGCCGGTAAGCAAATGGACATGTATTCGGCTCCCTCTTCCTCCGGAGTGCTGTATTGCACCCATTCTTCGCGGTGGGTAATGACCGCTTGGCCCGCACTTACCTCCATAGATCCTCCCTCATAGTTGACTCGCAGCATCCCTTTGAGAACAATGGTGAACTCATCGAAATCCGGCTTTTGTCCCGGTTCGGTCCATCCACCGGGACTTTGCGTGCGGGCGATGCTCACGGTTTCATCGCGTGTGTTGATACAACCGATGAATTCTTCGATGATCTTTGGTTTATTTCCGGCAGCCTCAATTCTTGCGGGGCTCCCAATAAGAGTGGGCATCTTGTGATTCCTTTCTGTTGGGGAAATCATTTAACAATGGGAATTTCTAAATAACTTGGCCGTGTTTGATCATGGTAGACGGTCACCTTGGCGGTCCGGGCATCTTTGCGGGTTTCACATTCTACTCTACCGCCACTGTTATAATTTTTCTCCCAGTCTATTGTGTTTGGACATCGAAACACCAACCGCAACCGGCTCCCCTTTTTAATCCGACGGGATATAAAATAGAAATCCTTGAATTCGATGCGATTAATCGTACCGGGTTTGATTAGATCTTCTTTATATAGAGATTTCCTGTACCGTGCCCGCAATCGAGATGAGGTGAGAAAGACACTATTCCCGTTCGGCAAGATTTCATAAGCGCTAACCACAAAATCCGTATCCGGAACATTGAGTTTTATCCAGGCAACGAATTTCAAATAACCGGTGATTTCAGTAGCCACCGGGAATGGGTCGCTATGATAGACCGAACCATTGCCGAAGAGGTTCAAGGCAGAACTCTGATCGGTAAGGTAATTATCTTCTTTTTCCTTCTCCAGATCCATTGGACGAATATCTAATGGATCGTAAACAAAATGGTCCGGTGGTGATTTCTTAGGAATTGTCGTTCGCAGAGTTCCCGAGTGAAAGACATCATTGGCAGTTCCATTAGAATTCAAGTAAAATTTTCGCCGCGTTGCTGGAATTTCCTGGAGAGATTTCACCCGCTTCCAGCGGCCTAGCTCGGTGACAAAATAAATTACCCGGTGCGAAAACTGAACCGGTTTTTTCTTCCCTTTCAGTGCCCAGTCATACCAACTCAAATGAAGTTGGTTCATATCCAGTAGGCAATTCTTGGAAAACTCCAAACCGCCGACTTTTTCGTTTGGAGTCCGCGTTCCGGCATGGTCCCAAGGTCCCATGATTAAGTAGTGTTTGTTCTTGCCGGATCTGTTGCCATATTTCATATGCCGCCGGTAAAAGGCCATGGCTCCAGGTTGGTCCCCGTCATACATGCCGCTGATTGTCAGGATGGGTATATCAAATTGGCTGTAGTCTTTTTGTGTCGGGACCATGGCATCCCAATATTTTCTATTGGTGCGGTTGTCGACCCATTTTTGGAAATAGGTTTTGGTGTTTCCGACTAGCTTATCCAGTTCACAAAAGGGGGTATGAAACCGGCGGTGGTGCTGAAATTTACTAATCCAATATTCCGTATCTTTGAACAGTTTGGTATTTCCAGTCCTGCCGCTGGTAAGAGTCATCCAGCGAATAATGTAGGTGGTGAAGATTCCCCCTTGAGCCGGAAAATCGACCATTGGGTGCGCCGAGGCAGCCGGAACGATTGTTTTAAGATGCGGAGGAAATTCTTTGAGAATGGACCATTGATTAAAACCCGCGTAGGACCCGCCCCACATGCCGACTTTGCCATTGCACCATTTTTGTTTCGCCGCCCATTCGACCACATCGTGGCCGTCTCCTCCTTCGTTGGCAAAGGGTTCAAATTCTCCTTCCGAGTTGCCCCGTCCACGCGTATCGACGATGAGAAATACATAGCCATTCTTGGAAAAAAACATCGCACGATCATGATAATTGTCATGAATGTAAGGAGTTATGGTAATAATTGCCGGGACGGGTTTCTCCAGATTCCTTGGCCTATAGATCGTGGCGTTTAATTTTGTTCCATCTCGTAGAGGGATTTTTTCTCCCCAAGACATGGTCACATTTTTGATTGCTTGGGAATCCGTTCTCCCTCCCGAATCCTGGAAAGAGGAAAGCAACGACAAGAATAAAGAAGTCGCAAGGATTGGGAGATTTGACATGGTTATTCCAATAAAAGTTTCTTCTGTTGTAATCTAAGCGAGGAAGCTTGGACGAAAGGATTACTTTATCGGATTGGATAAAACTAATTCCGAATATTCAATGAAAAAGCCCACCGGAAATCGGTGGGCTTTCACAAACAGGTAATGGTTTTACCTTAACTAATCATGCTGCGGATCACGCGGCCTTCGCGGAACAATTGGATGGGACGGCCTGTGGGGGTCATCAATTCTTGATGGGGGTTGATGCCAAGATTGTGGAAGATGGTGGCAGAAACATCATCCGGTGTAATCGGGTCAGTGGCCGGTGCCATACCATTGGTGTCGGTGCGGCCTTCGGCATGACCGCGGTTGAAACCGCCGCCTGCTAAAACCACTGCCATCGAGCGGGCCCAATGATCGCGACCCGGGGTTGGGGTCCGGCTGTTGATTCGCGGGGTCCGGCCGAATTCGCCGGCACAGTAGACGATCGTGCTGTCCAGCAGGCCGCGATTGTCGAGGTCTTCGATGAGAGCCGACAAGGTTTGATCCAGTGGCGGCAGATTTCGCGTTCGCAACGTTTGGAAGTTGTTGCGGTGGGTGTCCCAACCACCGGTACCAATGGTAACGAAGCGGACACCGGCTTCTACCAATCGGCGAGCAGCCAAAGCCCCTTGGCCAAGGTTGTTGTTACCATATCGCTCTCGCAATTCAGAGCTTTCCTGATCCAGATCAAAGGCGGTACGGGTGGCGTTTGAGCGAAGGATGTCCAGGGCTTGTTGATGGAAGGCATCCAAACCATCAGCCAGGTCACTATTCCGATCCAAAGCCCGGAAACTGCGATCAAAGCCCCGGAGGAGGCGGTCGCGGTTTTCCAGCTGTTCCAGGGTGAATCCGCTTGGCAGGGTGATACCACGAACGCGGAGAGTGGAGCTACGTCCGCGGCGGGACGACCCTTCGACTATGAAGGGATTGTAAGCCGTGCCGAGATAGCCTGCACCACCGGCTCCATTCCGTAGATTGGTGAAGTTTACATAAGGAGGAACGCCTTCGCCGGCTTCGGTTAAACGGGTAACCAAGGAACCTAGCGATGGATATTGCAATGCAGGAGTGGGCCGGTTCCCACTGGTCATAAAAACAGTCGCCGGGGAGTGGGAAGGAATCGTGTGGGCCATGGACCGGACGATGGTGCACTTGTCCATGACTTGAGCCATTCGAGGCAAGTGTTCACAAATCTGAATGCCGTTGGCTCGGGTGGAGATGGGTTGGAATTCCCCTTTAATATTGGAAGGAGCGTCCGGGCGAAGATCCCACATGTCAATGGTAGAAGGTCCCCCAGCCAGCCAAATCATAATGACCGAAGTCGCTCGGCGTTGCCGGTTGTTGCGGCTGCGGTTTTCCCGGCCTTGAGCTTCCATCCGGAGGAGTTGGGGTAAACTCAGGCCCAACAGACCTGCGGAACCCACTTTCAAGAAGTCCCGGCGATGGAAACCTTCACAATCAGTTTTGCGAAAAAGAGTCATGGTTATTGTCCTCATGCCCTGCGTTTCCCCCCTCTAGCCTGGCAGTAATCAGGGCTTTACTTCCAGGTTGCAGCTTTCTGCATTGGGTCCAATGAGAAAATCCAAGTGTTTCAGATCTGCTGAATTCCTGGGAATTCAGCTACTGCCTAGTGGCACTAATGATTCAGAATAAACTCGCGGGTGTTGATCAAGGCCCACATTGTGTCCGTGAAGGCTTGGCGGCGGTCCGTTACCCGTTGGCGGTGATCGGCAAACAACTTGCGTTCGTCCTCAGTTGGGTAGCGGGTAAGGGTGGCTAAAACCAACTCCTTGAAAACTTCTTCATCGCTCATTTTGGTTTTCAGCAATTGGTAGAGCCGTCCTTTGGAGGAGGTCAGTTTTCGCAAGAGAGTGCTGTCTGTCATCAGGTAGAGCTTTTGCGGAAGGGCCGGGTCCATGGCTCGTTCGCAATCGCAAGCTGCAGTCCGCGGTGGGCGGCCAAAGATTCGGAAAAGATACATCACTTGGGTGGATTGAATTTGGCTGGGGCCAACTTCAATAGCCCGACATCCGGGACGAATGTCTCTGCCGAAATTTTCCTGGTACCCCAAAGCTCCGTTGAGAACATCCAATACTACCTCTGCTAACATGGGGCGAACGTAGGCATGAGAGTAATTGTTCTTGTCGAGCTTGTTGGTTTCGTTGGTTTCGGAACTTAATTGGTACACTTGGGAATTCAATACCATTCGCTCGATATGACGGATATCAAACTTGTGCTTGATGAAATCTTGAGCCAGAGCATCCAGTAATTTTTCATTGCTGGGCGGATTGGCCAAAGAGAAATCATCCACGGGATCTACAATGCCGACACCCGTATAATGGCCCCAAATTCGGTTGACGAAACTGCGGGCAAAGAAAGGATTGTCCGGACGGCTTAGCCATTGGAACAAAGCCTTGCGGGGGTCTTCTTCATTCTTGACTTTGATTTCCGGGCCGCCTAGAGCTCTTGGCGGCAGAGGTTTCCCCGTGTCCGGATGGGTGAGTTGGCGGGTGGGACGCGAATTGATGTATAATTCCCGGATGCGGAATCTTCGATTCCTCTTTTGACCTTTGGAAAGTTTCTTGTTCAGGTTATTAATGGCGTTTCGTGCTTCTCGGGATGTTCCGGAAACGACCTGGTTAAAAATATTCGCGTAGGCTCGATATTCTTCCTGGCTCCAGCGGTCAAAAGGATGTTTATGGCACTGGGCACACTCTAAGCGAACTCCCATAAATGCGGCTGCCGTTTTTTCTCCCCATTGTTCGGGGGGAACCCTTTGCCGCTTGCGCCAAAACAAATCCAACGTTTTACGATTCGCGTAGTGGGAAAAGTCATAACCTTTCAGGGCGGTCTTCATCACTTTGTATTCATGATCGGCCCACTCATCGATTGATTTTCCTTCACGACTGGTTGCGGTCAGAATTCCTTCAACGATCTTGTCGTATGGCATATTTTCATGGATCCGTTTGCGGAACCAATCGTGCCACATTTGGCTTTGCTTAGTCCGGAGTGCTGCCTGATCCATGGAAAGGGTGTCATTGCCAGTGATGTCACAAAATCGAGTGGCCCATAATGCGGCGTGCATTGGATGTTCCAATAGCTCATCGATCTTTTTGGCTCGCTTATTGGAGCTTTTATCCTTCAGGAAAGACCGGATCTCATCGGGTGTTGGCAAGCGGCCGATGGTATCAATGTAAACCCGGCGAAGAAATTCGGTGTCGCTGGATAGCTTGGAAGGAGCAATGTTGAGCTTCTTGAGGCGTTCAAAAACCAGCTTATCGATGTAGTTGTTAGTGGGAGTTTTCGGATAAGTAGAGCCCTTGGGCAGTTTCATGGGGACCAGCACGCGGACCGGGACCACGTTGCCTCGATAAGAAACCACAATGGCGGTCGAGCCGGGGTTGAGAGCGGAAACTTTGCCGAGGCCGGAAACATCGGCTACGGCATCATCGTTGGTGCGGAAGTCACAAAGAGGGGTAATGTTCTGTTCGCTCCCGTCAGTGAATTTTGCCAGCACCTTTATCACTTTACTTTCGCCGGCATTTTGGAAGGCCAATTCTTCCGGAACAATGCGAACCTTTTCCACTTCACCACTGCCGTCATCCCATTTGGCCCCGCTGACAATCCACTGGCGCAAGGTCTGGTATTGCCAACTATTTTTACTAAAGCGAACTCCGCCACCATGGGGAACTTGCCCGGTAGCTTTCAGGAGCAAAAGACTTTGATCGGGATTGGTGGGATTAATGCGCCGCCCCATCATTTCCCGGGTGAGTGCGTAATAATCCATGGCCGGTTTGTAGCCGAAAAGGGAGAGGCGTAATCCCCCTTTGCCTTGGAAGGAACCATGGCAAGACCCGGCGTTACAACCCATTCGCCCAAAGAGTCCCATGACATGGCGTTCAAAATCCACCTCTTCGATTTTTCCCTGGTTGGGTAGATTGACCGCAGCTGAACAAAAAGTGGGAACCAAAAGGGCCAAAGTAATGGCAAAAGGGAAGTAGGTCCCTTGGCGTAAGAAGCCATTGGCTGACATTCCTTGATCCTCCTCAGGAAATAATCCCCCCTAAGAGCCTGGGGACAGGGCAGGAATGGGAACTAGGCAAACTGCAGAATGTTTGCCTGGGATGGAAATAAATATTTACACTTGTTTACGAAAGTAATGTAAACCCATTGCAAATGGGGGGCAAGCAAAATTTATTTTTTTGAAAATAATTTTGGTGGAAGGATGACCCAAAAAGGCATTCTCATTGGAATAAAGAGAATGCCTTTCCTAGGCTAGTAAGACTGGTTTCTTCCAGACAGCATAAGGAAAGAATAAATTAGCCTTCTACCGCCAAGGAGACCG
>CAZPPD010000338.1:0-6491 GCA_964588185.1 uncultured Alcaligenaceae bacterium
ACTGGCTTCAGTTTCAGAACTCATGGGTTAATCGTCTCCGTCGCGGAGATGGCGGCCGGTAAGCTTCACGAATACATCTTCCAGCGTAGCCGAGCGAATAGTCAATCCTGCCAAGGGATAGTTGTGCTGTCGAAGATAATCCAATAAGGCCGGAGCAGCGACATGGGGTTCTCCAACCGAAACGGAAATATGCGATCCTTCCTTACGAACCGGCCCGGCCCATTCCTGCTGCTCCATCTCGGCCAGATTTACCTCTGGTGCCGGTTCTTGTAATGAAAACTCGATGATATGTTCACCCCCTACCTGGGCGATGAGTTGGCGAGGGGTTCCTAAGCCGATAACTTTGCCCTGGTCGACAATCGCCACCCGGTCACATAATCGCTCTGCTTCATCCATATAGTGGGTGGTCAACAAAACCGTTCGTCCCGATTGCCGAAATTCGCGGATGATATCCCACAACTGCCGCCGGGACTGCGGATCCAATCCGGTTGTCGGCTCATCCAAAAATAATAGCTCCGGGTCGCCAACCAACGCACAAGCGACCGCTAGACGCTGATGCTGCCCGCCGGAAAGTTTATCGATAAAGGATTTGGCTTTCTCTTCCAGTTGCACCATACCCATGGCTTTTTCCGGCGGCATCCCCCGGAGATAAAAGGACCGGAACAAGGTCAGGGTTTCAATGACCGTAAGCTTGTCCGAAAGGCGGGTCTCCTGGAGCGAGATGCCGATCCGCTGTTTTAGTTCGTCATCATCCTTACCCCAGCGGAGCCCCAACACCTCCACTTCCCCCGATGTGGAATCTAATAAACCTTCCAGGATCTCCATGGTGGTGGTTTTGCCTGCACCATTGGGGCCTAACAATCCAAAGCACTCGCCAATGGAAACCGTCAGGTCAATTCCCTGAACGGCATCCACGGGGGGCTTGGCTTTGTAGGTCTTACGCAGATTAGCACATTGAATGGCGTTCATAAAAAGAAGACGGAAAGTTAGCTAACCAGGCTGCACCGCTTCGCGTCGAGCCTTGGCTTTGTGGTCTAACGCTTTCAGCGTTTTTTTGTAAAGGTGTTTCTCGAACCACAATCTCCAAATTTCAAACGAAAATAGTTTTAGTTACCGGATGAGGCCAATTCCACGCAGACAATCTCTTTGTCATTGCGGGCAAACATACATTTCTGGGCAAAGGCGGGATGACTCCAGACTACCATTCGCCCAAAGATGCGGGTTGTTGGCTCCAAGACATGAAAGCGACTAATCTCCTGGTATTTTTTTGGCGATAGTTTTGCCAGGATAAGGTCGCCCAATTCATTGAAGATGAAAAACCGATCCTGATGTTTAACCAGGAAAGCAGTCCCATGACGAGTCCGCTGGGCTGGATTCACCGCCTTGGCTTCTTCCCACAGGCGGTTTCCGTTGTTCATATCGACGGCGGTCAATTTACCCGTGGAGCCATCCACGCCGTAGATCACGCCTTCTTCCAGGAAGGGAGTGCTATTGGAGCAGTAGACAGCTCTGCCCGCTTTTCCGCGCCACAGGATCTCCGGATTGGCCGTGCCTTTGGCCAACTCCAAGAGGACTGCGGTTTGGGTGTAGCCGCAGGTGTAAACCTTATTCCCCAGTTTCCGAGGGGCTGCGATGGACATGCCGTAACTTGGTTTCAAAGGAACGGACCAGTACAACTCGCCGGTTTTGGGGTTGAGGCTGTTCAGTTTATTTGGCGGCCAGATTAAGACCTGTTGTTTACCACCGGATTCGATCAAGGCCGGCGGGCAGTAACCGGGTTCACTCGCGGATAAGCCTTTCCAAACCGCCTTTCCCGAGTGTTTGTTGAAGGCGATTGCAATGCTATCTTTTCCACCGCCGACACAAATCAACAAGTCTCCTACCACGAGAGGATGGGCAGCAAATCCCCAAATAGGTGTTTTTGCTCCGAATTCCTTGGTAAAGCTGCGTTCCCATAGGAGTTCCCCATTCTCTGCTCGCAGGCATTGCAGATCCCCTTCGGCTCCCAGCAGGTAGACTTTGTCTCCGTCCACTGTCGGAGTGCACCGCGTTCCCGGATAGGAGAAGTTGTAGGTTCGCGGAGTTTTGTGTTCCCAAAGAAGCTCCCCGGAATTAATGTCCAAGCAAAGAAGCCGTTCCAAGCCTTCCAGTTTGTCTCGCCTGCCGGGATTATTGGTAACCTTTCCCTCCTTCAGAACATAATCGGTGACGAATACCCGGCCGCCGGCAACAGCCGGCCCGGAATATCCCATGGATACCGGGGTCCGCCACTTGATTTTCAGCCCGTTTTTGGGGAATTGGTCTACAATGCCGGATTCCCGCCAAACACTATCTCGTTTTGGCCCCATCCACTGAGGCCAATCGTCGGCGAGAGCCGCTGTCACAAAGCAAAGTAGTAGGAGGGTGGATAAATATTGGGCAAATCTCATTTTGAGCTCCTTGCTGATGGGCTAGTCAAATTCGCTGATCCTATTCTATGGATAGAAGGGTTGAAAAGAATAGAAGTGACCTTCCCTGATTAAACCTTCGTTAAGCCGATTTCCTCGCCGGTATATTCCGCTAGCTCCTTAAACAAAGCCATCAGTCTTCGGGTGACCAATCCAATTTCACCGGCTCCAATCACTCGCCCATCGACCTTGACGACGGGTGCCAATTCTCCCATGGTTCCGGTGCAAAACATCTCGTCCGCGCGATAAACATCGGTGAGGGAAAGATCCATTTCGGCGGCGGGAATGTCATTACGGTGACACAATTCCAATACCACCTCCCGGGTGATTCCCTCGGGGCAGGCGATAGCCCGGCTGGTCAATACTTTACCCTGGTAGATCAGAAAAACATGCGTCGCATTGGTTTCGGCGACAAATCCGCGCATGTCCAAGACAAGGGCATCATCAGCTCCCGCCGCATTGGCTTCGATCTTCGGCAAGATGGAAGGGATCAAGTTGCAGTGGTGGATCTTTGGATCCATCACATCCGGCGGCGGGCGGCGAATACTGCTCGTGATCAAGGTAAGCCCCGATTTGTCGTACACGGGAGTTTTGTGTTCGGCCAAGACAATCAGGGTGGGTCCGCTTTGGTTGAGTCGCGGGTCCATCCCGGAAGTGATCTTAACTCCACGGGTGAGAGTTAACCGAATGTGGACGCCATCAAACATGTTGTTGGCTTTTAGGGTGCGGCGTATTTCTTCGGTTATCTGGGCATGGCTGGGGATCCCGGCGAACGCCATAGCCAGCGCCGAACTTCGCAGCCGGTCCAAGTGCTCCGTCAGTTTAAAGATCTTGCCTTGGTATAAGCGCAGTCCTTCCCAGACCGCATCGCCGCCTTGAACGGCGGAATCGAAGGGGCTAATTCCTGCTTGGTCCCGGTGGTGGAGTTCACCATTGATGTTGATTAATAGGTCCCGGTTCTTTTCGTTGAACTTTTGCAGCATAGTCTTGGTTTTTTCTTATCCAGGGGGCGGCTCCGCGTTAAACTTTTTGCACCTAATCCAATTCCTTGATAAAGATATTCGCGAATTGAATCGGGTCGCCATGGTGTTGCAGGGCAATCGGTCCGCGTTTCGGCACGCCGGGTAGTTGGGCATCTTCAATCACTGTCTTTCCATTAAGATTCACCGTCAACCGATCCCCTTTCATCGTGATAATGAAACGATTCCAGCGGCCCAGTGGATTGTCCGCTTTCATTTTAGGCGTGACGCCGGCCCGAACTTCGGGGAGAAGACTTTTATCATTGCGGTAGCCGTAGACCTCGCCCGAACCTATTGGCCAGCACCAGATATTCACTTGGCTTTTGCTGTTGCCGCGAAGGTAAATCCCGCTGTCGCCCGCATCCATCACCTCGACCATTTTTTGCTTGCCGTCCGCATCCTTGGCATATTCACCGCTGGCCAGAATAACCGGACGTTTTCGTTTCTGCGGCTTGGCCACCAGCCGCCAATCACAGACCAGGACAAAATCTCCATACTCCTTTTCCGACCAGAGATTTCTGTCCTTGGCAGTACTTTTTCCATCGTAATGTAAGATCCAATTTTTGGGCTGCCAATGTCCACGGTGACCTTTCTCCGCTTTCCATCCATCCAGGTCTATGCCGGTGTAGAGCGGCTGGAATCCTTCAGCCACATCTGCCACTTCTTTGGGCTTCGGATTGGTGGAAGGCAGTTCTTTGATCCGGATATTCTTGAAGTAAATAGGCGAGCCTTCCGATTCCAGGCAAATGTAACCTTTGCGCGGAGTGCATTTACTGCCGCCGGAAACCACTTTGCCATTCACAGCCAGCTTGATGGTTCCGTCTTGGCATTCC
Organism: uncultured Alcaligenaceae bacterium; assembly: GCA_964588185.1. GTDB lineage: Bacteria > Planctomycetota > Planctomycetia > Gemmatales > Gemmataceae > CAZPPD01. The sequence continues at coordinate 4,300 of CAZPPD010000338.1, forward strand.
ACTCGGTAATGATTCCATTGTCCGGCGGGTTTGGTGCGATTTTCACTGGGAAGGCAACGAGACCAGCCCGCCGGGTGAGGGCGGTCGGGAACCATGGAAGCACCATGAATGCTGAAAATGTCCCCTTGGCTGGTGTAGAGCAAACGTCCTTGTTTATCCTTTTTCTGGATACCATCCATGATTTGAACTTCGATGGAGCGAGTAAAAGGGGTGCCGATTTTCGTTAAAGGGTCACTCCAAATAAACAATCCGGCATTTCCTTTGGGCTTGGCGTGTTTCCATTCCAATTCCAAGATGAAATTTTCATGTTGATTGCCGGTTCGCATTACTCCGGTTGGGAAACCAGTGCAGTAAATCATGTTATCTTTGACCGAAAACGTTTTCGGGCAGTTCACCGCTTTCCAGCCGGAAAGATCCTTGCCATTAAACAGTGAAACCCATTCGTCCGCATAAGCCGGAGACAGGGAAAAAGAAATTACGGTGAGGATTCCTATTTTTAGGATGTTCTTAACTATCATGGCAGTACCTCGCAAGTTGGAATTTCCTGATCATAATACTCTGAGAGGCCACAAATGAAAGTAAAATTCCGGCGGCTGGGCATGTGGGGAATTTCAAGTGACGAATAGTTCAACAGCAAACCACGGCGACGCTCGAAATACCAAAGGCCGATTGCAAAGGATTTTCTTGTTCCTTTTGTTTCTTGGTCTGGTGCTTTTATTGTTGCTTGTCCCGTTGCCTCACGGGTGGAGCGGATCTTGGGAAGGTTACGTGGTCGACTTTGGGCATGTCCCTTTGTTTGCGGTGTTAACCATCGGGCTTTGGTGGACCTTCGGCGAATCCCTTTTCCCGGCAGCGTTGTTAGCCTTAGTATTAGCAGCAGGCATGGAATTTACGCAAAGTTTGGTCGGTCGGACTGCCAGTTGGATTGATTTTCTTCTCGGAACATTGGGGGTGGCGGCTGCCGTAATCGGCATACTTATGTGGCGGGGAAATAGGAGCTGGTGGCGGCTTACCCTTGGCGTAATTCTGCTTCTCAGTGTTCTCGCCTGGCCGGTTTGGCGAGTATTGCCCTGGGTAGTGGATGCTTTTAATGCCTATCGATCTTTTCCAGTATTAGCGGATTTCCAAAATCCCCGGCAGATGCTTCGCTGGCATACCAATTACTCCAAGATCTTTCTTCCCGACCAAAATGCAAACCCCAAGGCCGCCGCAAAAGTTGAGTTTTATCCCGGCAGCAAAGGTTACCCGAATATCATGTTGCGGCCGGCAATCCGCAATTGGGGGAACTACCGGAAAGTTTGTTGTTCCTTCCAGGTTAAAGAGAAACCCATAATTTTAATTTTTTCTATTCTGGCGATTGGCGAAAAGTCGGATTTGGATAGTCGCTACCAATTGGAAGCGGAATATTCTCCGGGGAAACATGTGGTTTGTATTAATTTTGATCAAGCGGCCAAACAATCCACCAAAAAACAAATGGATTGGAAGAACATTTATTTTTTTCAGATCTTTACGTACCCGACGAAACACACCCGGGCGATATGGATCGACCGAATTTGGCTGGAATAAAATTAGGAGATGTGCGTGTACGACCAGCCTGTCATGCGGCCATTTTCATAAGGCATGACCCCATGGAATTGATTCTTTGAGGAGGAGAATACCAGGGGAAGGAAATTTTGGTCCCCCTCCCACATTGGCAATTCCATAATTTGCTTGAGCTTCACCCATTCCAGAGTTCCCTCCGGATTTTCTTTGAGAGGCGAGCCGGTCCAGGAGTCGACCAGAAAAATAAAGCCGAACCAATCTTCTCCGTGTTTGCCGAATCCCGGCCAGCTAATGGTGCCGCGAAGAATCACCGATTCGCAAATCAAATTGGACTCTTCACGAATTTCCCGTTTTATCCCGGAAACGATATCCTCTCCAGGTTCTAATTTCCCCCCCAATCCATTGAATTTCCCATAATGCGGGTCATCCGGGCGGCGATTGCGATGGACCAAAAGAACGCTGCTTTTGTCCTCGGACAAGATGTAACCAAGTGTTGCCAGGATGGGTGTGTAAGGCATGGGAATGAATCAAAGGAAGGATCACATCTATTTAAAATGCTGGGTATTAAAATAAAATTCCTGGTTCCTGTCCCCGGAAGGAAAAAAGAACTCCGCCAGAAGCTGGGCTCCTTCCTCGGCGTCGTTCATGGT
>CAZPPD010000339.1:0-6488 GCA_964588185.1 uncultured Alcaligenaceae bacterium
TAATGACCAGTTTGAAACCTTCGCCGATTGGATTTCCATGCATCAGGGAGATATTGTTCTTCCACAAATCCGATCCGGAGAGCCATTACTTCAAGAAGCGAAGCATTTTGTCCATTGTATAGAAACCGGAGAGACTCCGGTTAGTGATGGAATTTCGGGATTGCGAGTTGTCTCCGTGCTTGAGAAAGGCTCGCATTCAATGGAAAGCAACGGAGCACTTATGGATTTAACCGGCAATCCAGGTCCGCAAACTAAGGTTGCCTAGTCATTATTTTGTTTTTCTTAGCTTATCATTGGGAAAAGGAGTTCCCAGAGTGAACCAGTCACGTATTCCGACTCTAAATCTAAAAGCTCATCATCAGCCCATTCTGGAAGAAATCTATGATGCCATTCACCGGGTTGTTGAATCAAATGGATTTATACTAGGTAAAGAAGTCGCTGCTTTAGAATCTGAAATCGCCGAATATTGCCAGGCAACCCATTGTGTTGGAGTATCTTCGGGAAGTGATGCATTATTAATTGCTTTGATGGCTTTAAATGTAAAACCCGGAGACGAGGTAATTACATCTCCGTTTACGTTTTTTGCTACCGTTGGGGCAATTTCCCGACTGGGAGCTATCCCGGTATTTGCCGATATTGATCCTGTCACCTTTAATGTTGACCCGAATCAAGTTCAGGAAAAAATTACTCCCCGGACCAAGGGTATCATACCGGTTCATTTATATGGACAATGTGCGGATATGGATCCCTTATTGGATTTAGCAGAAAAAAATAATCTGTTTGTAATTGAGGATGCCGCCCAAGCTATCGGCTCCGAATATCAGGGAAAAAGGGCCGGTTCGATGGGTAACATCGGTTGTTTTTCTTTTTTCCCATCTAAAAATCTGGGGGCATTTGGCGACGGAGGAGCGGTAACAACCAATGATCCGGAACTCGCCGACAAAATTCGTTGCTTGCGGGTTCATGGTGGAAAACCAAAATACTATCACAAAGTAATCGGGGGCAATTTTCGGTTGGATGCTATTCAAGCGGCAATCCTGCGAGTTAAGCTTCGCTATCTGGACATTTGGACCCACGCCAGGCAAGAACGAGCAAACCGCTATGATCAATTAATTTCCGAGACGAATTTGCAGGATAATCTGGTTGAGATCCCGAATGTTGTAGAAAATAGGCATATATTTAACCAATATGTACTTCGGGTAAATAATAGAAACGAATTAAAACAGTATCTTGCAAATAATGGGATAGACTCGGCAATTTATTATCCGGTTCCCATGCACTTACAGGAATGCTTCGCTTACTTAGGTTATCAACCAGGTGATTTTCCGGAAAGTGAAGGCGCAGCCAATTCAACGTTGGCTATTCCTTTATATCCGGAACTAACGAGTCAAGAACAAATCCGTGTCGTGGACACCATTCAGAAGTACTATATATCGACCGGCCAATTCATTGAAAAACGAGCCGCTTAGAATTGCCTATTCCTACTCAGGGTGCATGCATATAGAAGCTGGTGCTTCGCTCCACTAATGAGAATGGCAGAATGCTTTTTAGACCGCCCGAAAAGGAGGTCCAACCTCGAATCCTGATGGCAAGTTCCAACTACTGGATGTCCCCCTTTCAGGTTGGAAGCCATCATCTTGCGCGAGGATTTGTACGGGCTGGGTGGAAAGTAGCTTTTGTCTCAGATCCCATTTCACCCCTTCATATATTAACCCCCAAAAGCCATACAGATTTGTGGAACCGCTTCGGTAATTATTATCGAGGTGGGAAATGGCACGATAGTGGCAGATTGTGGACCTATGTGCCGGCCGCCTGGGTAGTTCCTCACAATAAACCCTTGCTAAGGTCGGGGTGGGTTCACAACCACTGGCACCATTGTACTTTTCCCAACCCGATTGATGTGGTTAAAGCTAAGGGATTCGGCAAAGTTGATATCCTCTACATTGATAGCTTCACGCAAGGTTTCTGGCTAGACGCAATCCAATATAAGCGTTCGGTATATAGAATTGCCGATTTAAATTGCCTTCGCTCCAAATATTGTTCTGCCACCCAAAAAATAGAAAAAACAATTGCTTCCCGGGTGGACCGAGTTGTTGTGCCTTCTTACCAACTGTACAAATATGCTGAAAATCTTGGTGCCAAAGAGATTACCTATTTTCCAAATGGAATCGTCTACGATCATTTCGCCAATGGAGAAAATGATTTACCCAAGGAGTTTTCTTATATTCCCAAACCCATTGCTATTTATGTGGGAGTTATGCCGGAATGGTTTGATTTTCAACTTATAAAAGAAACGGCTTTGAAGCTACCTAAAGTTTCTTTTGTTTTGGTTGGCCCGCCGACTTTGGCTAGACGAAAAATTGGGAATATGCAAAATGTTCATTTCCTTGGGGTCCAAGATTATTCCGTGATCCCCGGTTTGCTGAAAAATGCGGATGTTGGGTTGCTGCCTTTTGATGTAAAAAATTATCCGGAATTGGTTCATGGATTGCATCCACAGAAACTATATGCTTATGCCGCATCCGGACTTCCCGTGGTTGCCGTTAAATGGGATGAATTGGAAAAGACCCGGAATCCGGCATTGCTTTGTGAAACTAGTGAAGAGTTTATAAGCGGGATTCAAAAAGTGATCTCCCATCAGAATATTGACCGGGGTATTATTCAAGAATTTGCCCGCTCTGGAGACTGGGATGTTCGGCTAAATACCCTATTGGAAATTCTAAGGTAATTTGGTCTAAATATTTTCAACAGATTAGGTGGATCTTTTCATAAACGGAGATTGGGAAATGGTGGATTCAGGGAAGAGTGTTGGAGAACAAAACCTTGCCGTAATCAAAGATAAGACGGCAAAAGTATGTATTATAGGTCTCGGGTATGTTGGCTTACCGCTGGTCCAACTATTTGTAAAAGCTGGTTACGATGTAACTGGTTTTGATATTGATACGGAAAAAGTTGACTTACTTAATAATGGCCAAAGCTACATTAAGCATATCGATGGCAATAAAGTAGCCGAAATGCTTGCAACCAACCGCTTCCGGGCAACCGCCGAGCCCAGCGTTCTGAAGAATATGAATGCCATAATAATATGTGTTCCAACACCACTCACCAAAAGCCGTGAACCGGATATGTCCTATGTGGTGGGCACTACTCAAACCATTCGGGACAATTTAGTCAACGGTCAGCTAATCATTCTGGAAAGTACCACTTATCCCGGAACCTTAAAGAACGTTGTAAAGCCAATTCTCGAAGAAACGGAACTTATCGCCGGCGAAGATTTCTTTTTGGCTTATAGTCCGGAACGGGAAGATCCCGGTAACCCAAATCATAGTGCAGCATATATTCCCAAAGTTGTCGGCGGGCACGACCCACTCAGTCATGAGATGGCTTGTGCCTTATATAGCAATATCGTCCCTCAAGTAGTTTCGGTTTCCTCACCGGAAGTTGCTGAGGCTTGTAAAATCCTGGAAAACACCTACCGGTCGGTTAATATCGCCCTCGTCAACGAAATGAAGATCTTGTTCGAACGGATGAACATTGACATTTGGGAAGTAATTGAAGCGGCAAAAACCAAACCGTTTGGATTCCAAGCATTTTATCCGGGACCGGGATTAGGCGGCCATTGCATCCCCATTGATCCGTTCTATCTTTCCTGGGTAGCAAGACAATATAATTGTACTACCCGTTTCATTGAATTAGCCGGCGAAGTAAATACGGCTATGCCCGAGTATGTAATACATCGGGTTGCCTTGGCCCTTAACTCTGTTGGAAAATCAATTCGCGGATCCAAAATATGTATATTAGGACTCGCCTATAAGAAAAATGTGGATGATTTCCGTGAGTCTCCCAGTCTCACTATTATGGATCGTTTGCAAGAACTTGGATCGGAAGTTTCTTATCATGATCCATTCATCCCAGTATTAAGACGTACGCGCAAATTTGATTTTAATTGCAAAAGTGTACCCCTCGATAAACAAACTTTGGAAGCAACCGACGCTGTGTTGATCGCTACTGATCATGATTGTGTGAATCATCAATTTGTCGTTCAACATGCCCAATTAGTGATCGATACGCGAAATGCAACCAAATCAGTGACATCGGATCGTCACAAAGTTTGGGCAGCTTAAGTGGCCTGAATGATTGATCCGATATTCCTACCCTAAGAGATACTTCATAAAGAATGTGCGGAATTGCTGGGATTATCTGGAACCGGAAAGCGAACCAACAGCAAATTTCACGTTCGTTTTTTCGGTTGCTTGAACACCGCGGCCCCGATGACCACGGCTGGTTGCTGCTAACCCCTAAGGGGATACAGAAAGGCCGCGGTTACCCAAATCTTGATAAAGCCGAAGTATTACTACTACATCGCCGGTTATCCATTTTGGACTTATCCGAAGCCGGCCATCAACCTATGGGGACTCAGGACGGCAGATATTCCATAGCTTTCAATGGAGAAATATATAATTACCTGGAATTACGCCGGGAGTTGGAAACACTGGGTCATACATTTAACTCTAAGTCGGATACTGAAGTCCTTTTGTATGCCTATATCCAATGTGGAAAAGAAGCTATTCACCGGCTGAATGGTATGTTCGCTTTTGCCATTCTCGATACTTACAATAGAACTTTATTTCTAGCGCGGGACTTTTTTGGAATCAAGCCGCTCTACTACACTCCTCTCTCCTATGGTTTTGGATTTGCCTCCGAAATAAAAGCATTAGTCAGCTTGCCTGGAGTTAGCCGGCAGGTGAACCCAGATCGATTGTATGATTATTTGCGATTTGGAAAGACCGACCATGGTCAGGAAACACTCTTCTCCCAAATTCGCCAATTACCGGCAGGGCACTTTCTTGAGATTGACATTGACCATCCCACCGAATCTAAGCCCGAAAGCTATTGGCAAATCAAAAGCACCGATCCTGTGGATATGCCTTTTGAGGAAGCCAGTTCGCACCTTCGAGATCTGTTCCTCGACAATATTAATCTCCAGTTGCGAGGGGATGCACCAATCGGTGCCGCTCTATCCGGGGGAATTGATTCTACCGCGATTGTTTCCGCGATACGCCATTTAAAGCCTCATTTAGATCTGCAGACCTTTAGCTATATCGCTGATGACCCCGCTTTGAGCGAAGAACATTGGGTGGATATCGCCGGAAATGCCGGCAAGATGTCCATCAACAAAGTGCACCTAAGGAGCCACGATGTAGTTGAAGAATTAGACCAAATCGTTAAACTCCAAGACGAACCTTTCGGTGGCACCAGCATTTTTGCTCAGCATGGCGTATTTCGCCGAGCCAAAGAATGCGGCGTTAAAGTAATGTTGGATGGACAAGGGGCAGATGAATTATTTGGCGGCTACAACTTTTTCTTCGCGGCCCGCATTGCTTCCCTAGTGCGGCAAGGAAAACTGTGTCAGGCATTTCAGTTTTGGCAAAAAGCATCCAAACAACCCGGCAGCGGCGGTATCCGCAAGGTTTTCTTGCAAACTGGAAACTTTTTGGCTCCAGGTTTGCGGCCATGGGCGTTGCAATTGGCAGGCAAAGGACTCATGCCCGGATGGTTAAACCGGAGCTGGTTTACCGATCAAGGAGTGACACCTCGCTGTCAGCAAATAGGTTCCAACAAGGAAGTCCTGCGACAAAAATTGCAAGAAAGCATGTATGAAGATAGTTTGCCCATGCTCCTCCGCTATGAAGACCGCAATTCCATGGCTTGTTCGGTGGAAAGCCGAGTCCCCTTCCTTACGGTGCCGATGGTTAATTTTGTTATGAGATTACCTGAGGAGTATTTGATTGCCCCAAACGGAACCACCAAAAATATATTTCGACACGCTATGCGGGGAATTGTTCCGGATGCGGTGTTGGATCGCAGGGACAAAATCGGCTTTGCCACTCCGGAATGGCGCTGGCTATCAAATCTCCGGCATTGGGTACAAAATATCTTAACCAGTGAAACCGCTCGGTCTCTCCCGGCACTCAACAGCACAGGGATGAAAAAAGAATGGCAGGATATGTTGAATGGCCGTCGACCATTTGACTCGCGGGTCTGGAGATGGATTAATACGATTCGCTGGGTAGACCGGTTTTCTGTCTCCTTTTCTAACTAAAGAAATCGTTATTAGCCAAGGATAGGAAATGATTAAAATAATTACGGTAATTGGAGCACGTCCGCAATTCATAAAAGCGGCCACGGTATCAAAAGCGTTCGCGGCCAAACCGGGTGTCGAAGAAATCCTGGTCCATACCGGTCAACACTACGATGAGAATATGTCGGATATTTTCTTCGCAGAACTGGAAATTCCCAAGCCAAAATATCATCTGGGGATCGGTTCCGGCCCTCATGGAGCGCAAACGGGGAAAATGTTGGAGGGGATTGAAAACGTCCTAATCGAAGAAAAACCCAATTTCCTACTAGTTTATGGTGATACTAATTCTACGCTGGCAGGTGCATTAGCTGCTGCAAAAATTCATATCTCGATCGCCCATGTGGAA
>CAZPPD010000340.1:0-6487 GCA_964588185.1 uncultured Alcaligenaceae bacterium
ACTAAGGAAATACTTCAAATTGAGGGTCGGCAATTCCCCTTTGGGCGAAATCCGGGTAACATCCCACGCCAACAGAGAATTGTCGCTGCTGCCCGAAAAGGCGATGCGGTTATTCGGAGCCATGGCAACATTGTGCACGGTGCCTTTGTGGCCGGAGAGGATCTGAATCCGGCTGCCGCTAATGGTCTCCCAGAGTTGCACGGTGCCATCAAAACTTCCGGAAACTAAATAACGTCCCGAAGAGTTAAAGGCCAGCGAATAAATCGCACTTTTATGCCCTTCCATCTCGATAATCTTTTTTCCCGACTCGTACTCCCACAAACGGAGGTAACTGTCAAAATGGCCCGCCGCCAATGATTTTCCGCTGGGGGAGAATGCCAAGGAAGCGGCTGGGGTATTTTCCGCGAACCGGGCAAACAATCTGCCGGTCTCCACTCCAAAAACAAATATCCCGTTCATCGAAGACAACGCCAGGACATTTCCGTTTGGGGAAAAGGCGACCGCGGAAACGGGACCTTTGTCGGTATGAGAGCGGATGGGTTTGACATTGTGCACATCAAACAGGTGGAGACCAAGATTGGATCCCACCGCCAATTTCTTCCCATCATCGGAAATTGCCAAGCAAGAGATGGTTGCCGCTTTATCCAAAGAGATCAGTCCCTTAGACTTCCAAGTCTGTACATCCCAGAATTGAATGGTCGTTTTTCCGGCTGTAACCAACAGATTTCCCGCCGGGGAAAAAGTAGTAATGGCATTTTGCTTTTCCGAAAGGTTGAACGAGTTTACTTTTTTCAAGGAAGGCCATTGAAGAATAGAAACCAAACCGGTGCTATCCCCGGATGCTATCAGCTTTCCGTTGGGAGAAACGGAAACGGCGGCAAGTTTTCCTCTGCCTTGTTTGGTGGGAGTTAATTCCTTCCCCGACATCAACGTCCAACGCCGAATCCGGCAATTCCGTCCTCCGCAAGCGAGTACTTTTCCATTGGGGGATATAGCCATCGCATCCAAGTCCCCCGCTTGGCGTTGGATAGTGATGATCTCGTCTCCGCCCGTGGTCCAAACCCGTACTTTGCCATCGTAGCCATTTGAAGCCAACTTTTTCCCTTGTTCCAGGAATTTTATTCCCAGAATCACCTCATCATGAGCCTGCCACTTGTGGATTAGTTCTCCATCGGCAACATTCCACAACCGGATTTGCCCATCCTCACCGGCAGTTACAATGGATTTGCCATCCGGAGAAAAGGCCAAGGTTGCGATGCCACTTTCGGCGTCCCAGGTTTTTAACTGTTGACCGTTCTGAAAATTCCACAAGCATAAGGTTTGGTCCGTGCTGCCTGACGCAATGGTGTTGCCGTCTGGGGAGACATCCAGGCAATTAACTTCGTCCTGATGGCCCAGAATAACTCCAATAGACCGGCCCAAGCTGATGCTCCAAACGCGAATGGTCGTGTCCTGGCTTGCGGAAACCAGGCGATTGCTGTCGGGATGAAAAGCGACGGCTTTGATACTGCCTTTGTGGCCTTTGAAAGTGCCGACCAAGCTTCCCGTGCGGCTATCCCATACCCGCAAAGTCTTGAATGCTCCGCCGGTAGCCAAATATTTGCCATTGGGGGAATAAGCCAGATCATGGACCCACTTTTCCTTGAGAACCATTATTTCCCGGCCATTTACTGCATCCCAAACCCGGACAAAATCATTGCCGCACCCCCCGGTCAAGTATTTTCCATCCGGGGAATAAGCCAGAGCTAAAATCCGTCCCCCATGGCGGAAACGCACGGTACCAATTCGCTTCATTGCATAATTCGGCAGCTTGTCCCCAAAGGAATCCGTCTGGGCCTGAGCGAGTTTTCCGGAAGTCCAAATGGAAAAGCATGCTATTCCGAGCAGGAACAAAGAGATTTGTTTCGGGCTGACTGCTTTACACCTCATCATTTCCAGAAGCTCCCCCTAAAAGAAATGGCCTGGGAAAATGGTTGAGAAGACGAGAAAAAGTTGGTTATCAAACCTTAAGCGCCGCAACAAAATATGAACTTTGATAATGGATATTGTTTGTTTTTGCTGAAGAATTCACTGAAGTATGTCGAGCAATTTTTGTGCTTCGACCAAAGCTGCTTCCAGTTGGGGGTCCGAACTGGCCAAGGAAGGTGCATCTAAGTCTGGATCAACATAGATATGCGGAGTGATTCCACGCCCGGAGTAGGGAGAGCCCTTGGGTGAATGGAATCGTGAAACCGTGACACGAAGTCCACCCGGAAAAACCAGATTCGGACTTGGGGTTAAGCGAAGGATTTCTTGTATGCATCCTTTGCCATAGGTGGTTTGCCCCACCAATCGGGCTCTTTTGTTTTCTTTTAAAGCCCCGGCCAAGATTTCTGCTGCGCTTGCCGTGTCACCGTTAACCAACAGTATCAAAGGAATCGTGGAGGCTGCCGGATTATGAGAATGAAAGATGGCATCCTCTTTAGGGTCCAAATTTTGAGTGGAAACAATCACCCCATTGGCCAGGAACCGCCGGGCGATGGATACCGAAGGGCCAATCATTCCGCCCCGGTTATCCCGAAGGTCCACAATCAATACTTTCATTTGTAATTTTTCCAGGGCCAAGAGCGCCTCTTCAACCTCTTGGAAAGTCGATTCCTGGAAAGTGGTGATGCTGAGGTAGCCGATGGGTCCTTGTTTGAAGTGGTAGTAAACGCTGGGAACAAACACCCGCTCCCGGCGTAGTTTCACCATTCGAGTTCCCATTTCCGGAGATTGAACTACCATTTCTACGATGGTCCCGGGAGTTCCCTGCAGCAATTCATTTGCCATGGCTGCCGAATAGTTATCAACCGATTTGCCGTCAATGCTAATCAACTGATCATCCAAAAATAATGGCGGATCGGCTTGCGCTGCCGAACTTCCGGCGATTAATCCGGAAATCAACAATACCCCCGTTTCATCCGAGAGTTGGACTCCTACATCGCCGATTTCCCCCTTAAAAGAATCGCAAAGATCCCGCAATTCGGTGGGGGTCAGATACATGGTGTAATCATCAATCGCGTAACAGCTGCCACAAGTGAATTCCATCACGACCGTGGTCGGCTTCAGCCGGAGTTGTTTTAAGGCGGAGATCGCTACTTCACGAACCGTGTTGGCTGAGTTCTGTACGCTATAAATCGACCGGTTCGCCCAAATCCGATTGAGTGAGCTTCGGAATTGGCGAATTTTTCGGGAATGGACCCCGCGTAAATGCTTTCGAATAAATTCCGGGTTGGATAAGGCATAACGGAATTCTTCCAAACCTTTACGAAACATTCGTTCCGGAGTTGCTTTGTGTTTGTCGATGGAATTATCCGTTAGATTGATTTGGACAAATTCAAAAAGCCGCAATGCTCTGGAAATTTTTAGGGTGAGAACTTCTTGTTGATAAGAGGGGTCCTGATGGCGAAGGACTTGAAAATACCGGCGTAAACAGTTTTTATAGCGGTTGCGAATACCGGTAAAATGACGGCGATGTTGGAGAATTTCCCCATACAGAATACAAGCCTTATCCCATTGGGATTTTCGCTCAAAAGATTCTGCCTGGGTGCGGAGTTCCTTGATCTTTTCCTGACTCAAAGCCAAAACTTGACTTGGGAGAATCAAGGATATTAGGCCGACCAAGAAACCCAATCTCAGAAGTGGACAATTCAAATCATAACCTCCCTCAGTCAACATACCTTCCCTGGCCAATGGGAGAGTAAAACTCTCATGAGTATAAGCGACCTTCCCCGTCCAGTCAAACAGACGATTCCGGTTATTTTAAAGTTTTTGTTTTTTCCAAAATCACCGGAACTAATTTTAACCTAACGCCATTTTCTGGAACCGGGAAAGCAGCCACTTTAGTAACACCAGATGAATCCCTGCAGCCACTAACAAGAATAACAAATAGCTGCTGCCGGTTTCTGCTCGCCAAAAGGCTTCCAATAACCAAAACGTGGGAAATATCCCAAAAGCATATTCCCACGGCGATTCTGCCAAGTAAAAGAAATAAGCCACAAATGGCGGAAACAAGACAACATTCAAAGCCTTGATTAAAGCAAACCCTTGCACTTTATTCTGGGCAAAGGCTGCCATTGCCAGGGCACATACCGGCCCTAATAACGAAGCCACAAGAATTATGGGAATGTATTCATATTTAAATGGCAGTATCCCGGCCAAAGGAAAGGTAATGAAGGTCATCAGGACGGAAATTACAGAAGGCAGCACGAGCTTATACGCCAGATAATTCCCCATGGACATGGGAGTCACCCGCAAGGCGATTAATGTCCCGTCATCCCGCTCATCCAGCAGCAGCATTCCAATCACAAACCCGATGAGAAGGGGATTGGTAAGGATGGAAAACCCACACATCAGCAATATTTTCAAACTCGGAATATATTCCGGGGGAATTTGCGTTCGTTCGATGACCACCGGAACCGCCCAGCGCAGCAGAAGGGCGCAGAAAATCGGGATGACCACCATCCAGCGTAACAAGGAATCCCTGGTGATATTCTTCAGATCGTTTGCGCCCAGTGTTCTGACGAGAGTTAATAAGTGCATGAGGGAAGTCGCAGGGAAGGGAAATTACAGCTTGAAGAACTCCACCTGGAATTGAATCGTAACCGGTTGGTTAGTTCTAGTGATTAATCCCTCAATCAACACCTGGTATTTCTTACCCGGCATTACTGCTTCCGGTTCGGGCCGGTAGACCAGACAATAGGGAATCCCAAATCCCATTCGGTTTACCGTCTGGAAGTTCAGCTTGATTGGCAATTCAGCCGGAGTTCCCTTTTCGTCAACGGGATAGATCTTTGGAATTACGTTGGTAGCCGGTGGTTGAAATTTCTTCGGGTTGAGAGATACACTCCAAGCGTAATTGGGTTTGAAATAGTCCACCGGCATATAGCCGGGTGCCGGATAACTAACATAATCAAAATCCGGAGTATTCTTACGGCTGCGGTCATGAGCCATCATGGCGAAAAAACCACCTTCTTTGCCGAAGCCGGTCTTCAACATCAGCGGATTCAAACACCAGCGGCGATGTCCGAGCAGCTTTATGTTAAACCGATCGGAATCAGCCATATAGGCATCGACCGATTGGACCAAGGTAGCACTACGATTGGAAGTTGCGTAGAGATTGCTTTTTCCGGCTGCGAATTTTGCCTTTTTATATTCCTCAATGGGCCATCCCGGATTGGGAGGATTATGGGATAACTTCCCCAACTTTTTGCATATTTTGGCTGCTGCCAAGGCATACTCGTTCAACGTGTCAGCCAATACCAAATCCTTAAAGGGTATGCCCACCAGATAGCGGTACGATTTCAGTCGCCTCAAAGCCGCTTCCTGTTCCGCAGCAACCGGATCTGCTATTTCCGGCATCTGGTTAATCGCAGCCAGGGTCTGCCGAATCTCCAATTTCGTACGCATTCCCACAGCAGAATCGGAAATCTTGGCAACCACTTTGAGTGGGACCGGTGGTGCGGGTTTCGTTGTTGGTTGGGGAATAGGTTTTGCTGTCTTTGCGTTAGGCTGGTCCAACTTGATTGGCGGAATCTGCGGCTGGAATCGCTTTCGTCTTGGGGGCTTCTGGGAAGTCTCGCTGTTTTGTTCCGGTTCCGGTTTGGTTGTCTTGGATTTTTGTTGCGGTTTAGGAGAAGGGCCATCCTTCGCAGCGGAATCTTCTGCTACCGTCTCCCCAGGGAGCGATGAAGGTTGTTCTTCTTGCGGAGTTTTTTGTTTAATCTCAGCTACTTTGGGCTCATTCTTTGATTTTGTCGGAGCCTTTTCCGGTTGTGGTTTGGCGGAAGGCCTTTGGTTATAGCCGATTACCAATCCACAGGCAATCAGGACAATCAATACTATCCCAATGCCTATGCTTTTCATGCGGCCTTCACCGGAACTAACCCCTGGGGCATTTGAACTTGCTGCCAGAGCCACCGGAACGTCCTCATACTTATTGGGATTGGCTCGTTTTTTCCCCGAAGGAATTCGCAACTTCTGGCTGCATTTGGGACAGGCAATCTTTTTCCCTGCCTTCCGCAAGGGAAGAGAAAAACCACTTCGACACCGGGGACAAGTAATGCGAATCATACGCTAATTCCTGGAATCTGTTTCTGCGAGTCGAAGGCATTCCAAAGAATTGCCTTTGGTTTCAAATCGACTGGGTTCTGTTGGTTAGACGATCTTTACTAGATCACTGTTCCCAAGAAAATACTTACTTCCTACGGCGATTGTCTTCTTGATACTTTCGGGCAAAAAAGGAGGGATCAAATCCAAGCTCATCTAATCCCCAAATCATCAGGTCCATGGCCAAAACACGAAGGATTCCTCCTTGGATAAATCGGCGCGGGGAGGACAACATAATCTGGATTAACAGGACGAGTTTACCCTGATATTGCAGCAGACGGCAAAAGAGAGCAACTTCGAGGAATTAGCGGAGCGGAAAACCGACAGGCGCGGGCGGCCGTTTGCGACCGGACGATCG
>CAZPPD010000341.1:0-4861 GCA_964588185.1 uncultured Alcaligenaceae bacterium
GAGCGGCTGTGTTGGCCAGTGTGTCGAGGTGTTCGAGCATCAATAATTGATAGGCGTCCTTGGAAGTGCCGCAAGCTTCGATGATACGTTGTAAACCCTCACCTTTCTTGGCCAGGATTTCGTATTGCCCTCGGGCTTCAGCATCCATTTTGGCGAAAGTGGCCGCGGCTTCCCCTTCGGCTTCGATGCGGTGTTTTTCGGCTTCCGCTTCGGCTTCGACGATGACCTTGGCTTTTTCCGCTTTGGCGGGGGCCTCTAATTCCGCCCGGCGTTCGGCCTCGATACGCTCGGCTTGAGCGATAGCTGCTTTGGCCATCGCCAAGTGTTGTGCTTGCTCAACGGCGGCTTCCGCTTCGCGTTTTTTGGTTTCCCCAACCTGGTACGACTCGGATTCTTTGACTTTTAATGTTGCCTCTGCAGAAGCAATATCGGCTTTGGCTGTCGCTTCTCCGGCATAAGCTTTAGCATCGGCATTCGCAACAGCAATTCGCTTTTCTCGTTCGGCATCGCGGATTTGGGCTTCGCGCTCGAAGACCGCCCGCTGCTCACCGACTAATTGTTCCTTCTCTAACTCGGCAATGCGCACGGCTTGTTCGCGTAAGGCTTCGCGCGTGCCAATTTCTTGGAACTTGGTGGCATTGGCAACTTGGACTTTCTTTTCCCGGTCTGCTTCGGCGACACCAATCTGCCCGAGTTTCACCTGCTCCGCGACGTCAATGCGAGCTTGCTCGACGGCTTGCGAGGCCGCTTTCTGGCCGATGGCTTCGATGTATCCGGATTCATCCGTGATGTCGGTGATATTGACGTTGATTAGGACCAAGCCGATTTTCTGCAATTCCGGTTCGAGGGAGCTCTGAATATTCGCCAGGAATTTTTCCCGGTCGCGGTTGATGTCTTCGATCAACATGGAGGCGATCACTTGGCGGAGCTGACCGAAAATAATGTCCCCGGCCTGTTGCTTTATTTCGTTGATGGTCAAGCCAAGCAAACGAATCGCGGCGTTCTGCATAGTTTCCGGGCTGGTGCCGATGGCGACGGTGAACACACTGGGCACGTTGACGCGGATGTTTTCGATGGACAGAGCGCCCTTCAGGGGGACTTCAATCTGAATGGGTTCGAGGGACAGGTAGCGATAATCCTGCACCAACGGAAGCACCAAGCGCGCACCCCCATGCAAACAACGGGTGCCGGTGGGGCTTCCAGTGAATTTCCCGTAAATCACCATGATGCGGTTACTGGGGCAGCGTTTATAGCGGTTGATCAGCAACATCACGATGCTGAAAAAGAACAGAACGACGAGCCCGATGAGGATCAGGGTGTTCTGATCGATCGGAAGCTGTGCAAAAAGGGCGTATGACATGGAAGTAGGTCCTTTCAAAGGAAGTGATGCAAATTTTCGTATTAGGTGACATGCCCATTTTTTTTGGTGGACATGGTCAACAGGTTCAGAATGGAATCAGGAGTTCAAAAACTTACTCCTCCGTAATCAAGCCTTGATGTTCGTCTTTAGGTCTTCCGTGGATTGAGTTGAAGCGGCAACGCCTTTGGTAACCAAATTGGCGTTGAGGAGAACCAAACCGAGCTTTTGCAATGCCGGTTCCAGGGAACTTTTGATATCGGGGAAGTATCTTTCAAGGTCCTGGTTTATTTCTTCCACCCACATGGAAGACCTAGCCTCCCGGAGGTGGCCCAGGATTATTTTGCTTGCTTGATAATTAATTTCTTCCCGGGTTAAACCAAGCAGGCGGAGGGCGGCGTTGTACATGGTTTCCGGCCGAGTGCCGATGGCCACGGTGAAAACACTATGGCTGGTTTGGGGGAGTGTTCCGCTGGTGAAAACGTCATTTAGGGGAATTTCAATCTGAATCGGCTCGAGCGAGAGGTATTGGCTTTCTTGGAAAAAGGGCAGGACCAGGCAGCCGCCGCCATGGTAACAGCGAAAGCCGGAGGGATTCCCACCCATCTTTCCGGAGACTACCATGATCTTATTGCTGGGGCATCGTTTGTACCGTTTCAGCAACAACAGCAACACAGCAAAAATCAACACTACCACCCCGGCCACAAACAACCCCGCAAAGGGTAGCAAGGGAAGGCTTGAAGGGGTTTCCTCCTGAGCAAGTAAGGCTAATGACATGGCCGTCCCCATCAAATCGAACTGATTTCCATGGTTTCCACAGGACTAACTTCCACCGTGTCGCCGCCGACAATATTGACCACAACGACTTTGGTCCCGGTCGGTAATTCCGAATAGGAGGTGATGGCTTTAAATTCCAACATTCGGTTTTGCACAAAGACATGCACTTTGCCGGTCCCGCCTTTGGCTCCGGGAATGGTCAGATAAACAGTACCTTTAGCGCCTTTTGCTTTCTGGATACGGAATGTTCCGTCTATGTTTAACCGGCCGATGGACCGCATAATCCAGGCGACAATTAATATGGCCGCCGACCCGGAGAGGAGTGAATAAATCAATGTCCAAGTGGGGGTGGTATGCGGTCCCACGGAAAGTCCGGTAAAACCAAAGAAAGCGATTCCCGCAACAATCGTGCGAAATGTGATAATCCCAAATATCCAGTTGGTATCGGAATGTCCGGAAATATCATGATCCCCGGTAGTGACATCGCCGGTAGTGACATCCCCGTGAAAATCACCCACATCATCCATTCCCACATCATTGCCGACATCGTGGTCCCCACCTAACCCAATCAAGGTGAGAATAAACTGACATACAATCAGGGTTCCTCCCACTGCGGCACAAAACATATAAGCAGTTTCCATGGCATCGCTCTATTTTTGATAGGCCTTAACTACATCCAAATTAATATCTTCAATAAGATATTCGCCGACCAGAAGTGCTTATTGACCATAATCCTGCGGCAATTTGTTTCTGTCAATGAATTTTGTAGGGGAAGGCAAAACAATCCGGAAAGTAAAAATGGGAAACACCGAGAAAACGAATTACATGGGTTGATAGTATCCGCCTAGCAGTTTTTCCGAAGGGAATGGTACAATCCTTAAAAATCAACTGATGATTAGAACTAATGTGATCAACACGAAACTATGCCCAAAAAACTCCTCTTCGTTTGTGTCGAAAACGCCAATCGCAGCCAAATGGCGGAAGCCTTCGCCCGCATTCATGGGGGCGATGATATCGAACTTTACAGTGGCGGCTCAGCTCCTTCGGGTGAGATCAATCCTAAGGCAATCGCCGCCATGAAGGAATTAGGGTACGATTTGACGGTTCATCGGTCGAGCGGATTGGAGGAGTTGTCGAGGATTGAGTTTGATTGCATCACCACGATGGGGTGCGGGAACGCTTGCCCGAGTTTCCCGGCAAAACGGCGCGAGGATTGGAACATTCCTGATCCAAAAAACCTTCCGCCCGAGGAATTTAACCAGGTGAGGGATCTCATTGAAACCAAGGTTAAGGATCTGCTGCGCTCTCTGTAACCCCTCTGTGTTCCTTGGGAATAAAACCAGATAAAAATTACTCCTACATATTACGGCCCAGAACTTTCATGTTATCTGTTACTGAAGCCCAACAAATTGTCCTTGAGAAAGCGTCTCCTTTGGCCGCGGAAATTGCTCCGGTTAGTTCGACGACCTTGGGATTGATTCTGGCAGAGGAAATTCGCAGCGATGTGGACATGCCGCCTTTCACCAAATCACTGATGGATGGCTATGCTGTTCGGGTGGAGGATTTGATTGACGGAAATGCCACGCTGCGAATCATCGAAGAAGTCACCGCGGGTGGAACGCCGCTAAAAAAGCTGGAAACAGGCCAGGCAACCCGGATCATGACGGGGGCTCCCATTCCCGATGGTGCGGACGCGGTGGTGATGGTGGAACGGACTACTGTGATTGCAGAAGGGCAAGTTCAGATTGAGAATTCGCCGTTAAAAACGGGGCAGAATATTCTTCCGCAAGGGCGAGAGATGAAACAAGGAGATATGGTTCTTTCTCCCGGCAAGGAATTGGGACCGCAGGAATTTGGCTTGCTGGCTTCGGTGGGAAAAACGGCAGTAAACGTTCATCCGGCACCTATTGTGGCAATCTTGTCGACCGGGGATGAATTGGTTGAGCCCATCATGAAGCCCGGTCCCGGACAAATCCGCAATAGTAACGGGACGATGCTGCTGGCTCAGGTGTGCCGCGCGAATGCCATCCCCAAATTCCTGGGAATTGCCAAGGATAATGTGGAAAGCTTGACTTCCCTCATTCGGGAAGGATTAGAGGCCAATATTTTGATTCTGTCCGGTGGGGTATCCGCCGGGAAACTGGATTTGGTTCCCGGGGTATTGCAAGACCTGGGGGTGACTCCCCACTTCCACAAAGTGCAAATGAAACCGGGGAAGCCCATTTATTTCGGCAGTAAGGGAAAGACATTGGTTTTTGGTTTACCCGGGAATCCGGTTAGTTCCTTGGTCGGGTTCGAGTTGTTCGTGCGGCCTGCGATCCGGAGAATGATGAACCATTCCAAGGCATTGCCGGAGGTTTGGCAATCACCATTGGCAGAGGAGTTTGCTTATAAGTCGGACCGGCCCACTTATCATCCGGCTTTTTTGAATCGCCGGCAGAACGAAGTAACATTGATTCCATGGTTTGGCTCGCCGGATTTGCGTGGTTTGGCGGGGGCCAATGCCTTTGCGATAATTGCGCCTGGGGATCATCAATTTCCCAAAGGACAGGTTTTGAATGTGTTGCCTTTGGATTGGTAGAGGGGGTATTGGTAGCTGAATTTGGCAAAATTCAGGCCGGATGATTCACGGCTGAATTCAGGCGAATCCTGCTACCGGATCTTGAGGATCAGGTAAATATGGGGGAATGGATTATGCATTTGCTATGCGAATCTAGGAGGAAGGAT
>CAZPPD010000341.1:4871-6485 GCA_964588185.1 uncultured Alcaligenaceae bacterium
ATAAAAGCCCAACACATCAAACAAACCACGTCGGTGAATCCCAACGAAAAAGGAATCACCAAAGCGGGAACCCTTAAACCACAACCCCAGTCCAAGGAATCTCGTCCGGCAATCAATCCGTTGGCCGGACGATATTTGCTGCTAACTTCCCTTGCTTCCGCCGGTTTGCTCGGCCTTTGCTTTTTTCCCATGGCTTGGGGGTGGTTGGCTTGGGTTGCCTTGGTTCCGTTCTTTGCCTTGACGCGAACACAAGTACGACCGCGGGGGGGCTATTTTTGAGCCTTTGCCGGGGGATTGGCATTATTTACACCGATCGTTTCTTGGATGACGGTGGCTCATACCGGAATGATTTTTTTGTGGGTCCTGTTATCCATTTACTGTTCGTTGTATTTTCCCTTGGCCATATTTCTGATCCGGAAATTGGATAGAAAGACTTTTCTCCCGCTGATTTTTTCGGCTCCGTTAGTATGGGTCACATTGGATTTTATCCGATCGTTCCTCCTTACCGGCTTTGCCTGGTATTATCTGGGGCACACCCAACATATTTTCCTTCCCATTATTCAAATCGCCGATCTTGGGGGAGTTTATCCCATCACCTTTCTGGTGGTGATGGTAAACGCTTTGGTCTTTGAATGGATTTATCTCCATCCCGGGGTTCGCCGCTGGTTTGCAATGGCGGAACTGCCCTTAACCGTCACCACCCCCATGAAAATTCGGTTGGCTCAAACGCAGGTGGTGGTGGTGCTTCTCCTGGCTACCCTTACTTATGGTTTCTGGCGGCTTTCGCAGAATGATTTTACTCAAGGGCCAACGCTATCGTTATTGCAAGGGAATGTGGACCAGCGGATTCGCAATGAAGCCTCCTCCGGTTCGGAAAATTCCAAGAGTGCAGCGGACCTACAATTTGAAGAATACCGAACCTTGGCGGACATGGCGTCCCGGAATCATGAGTCCATTGATCTGATTGTTTGGCCGGAGACGTCGTTTCCTTGGCTGTGGCTGGATTATTCCAAGGATATTCCTTTGACGAAAGTACCGCGTGATGCTCGAGAATACCTTATTTCTATTAGCAAGCTGGTGCGGGGATGCTGTAAAGCCGGAAAAACGAACATGCTGTTTGGAGTGAACACCGAGTACATTCTGCATCCGAAAAAAAAGCCGATTAAATTTAATTCCGCACTGCTGGTCAAGAAACCGGGAACTATTGAGAGCCGTTATGACAAAATCCACCGGTTGCCCTTTGGCGAGTATATGCCGTTCAAGGAATACTCCTTCGTCAATTATTTCTCCCCTTACGATTTTGATTACAGCATAACCCAAGGGAAAGAACTGACCCGATTTAAGCTTGGGGATTATCATTTCGGCGTGTTGATTTGCTACGAGGACACCGATCCTTTTCTAGCTCGCCAATATGGGAGAGAACAAGAGGAGGGCACGCCGGTGG
Organism: uncultured Alcaligenaceae bacterium; assembly: GCA_964588185.1. Classification (GTDB taxonomy): domain Bacteria; phylum Planctomycetota; class Planctomycetia; order Gemmatales; family Gemmataceae; genus CAZPPD01. The sequence continues at coordinate 6,316 of CAZPPD010000341.1, forward strand.
ATTTTCTGATCAATATTTCCAACGACGGCTGGTATGCCGGCAGTAGTGAACACACCGAGCACCTGGCAATTTCCCGATTACGAGCGGTGGAAACCAGGCGCGCCGTTGCCCGAGCGGTAAACATGGGAATCTCGGCGATAATTGACCCCAATGGCCGAGTCTTGAAACCG
>CAZPPD010000342.1:0-6449 GCA_964588185.1 uncultured Alcaligenaceae bacterium
GAACTTATGAAGTTGCTCTTTCTATTTTATTTTTGGACAAATTGGGAAATCCCAAGGACCGCGTTCTCATTGAAAGGTTGGCGGGCCGCTTGATGGCCGGGCAAACGCCGACGGGTGGGTGGAGCTACAAATGCCCCATTCTAAAGGAAAAGTATCACAAACAGTTAATCACCGTTTTGAAACGATTGGATGAACCTGTGCTGGTGATTCCGCGGGGCAAAAAAGGGCCGGAAGATTACGAACTGCCGAAAATTTATCGAAAGATTGGTGAGTATGAAATTCCCGTTACCGTAAAGAATAACGAAAACCCGGAGATTTCCGTTCCGGTGAAAGGGGAAGAAGACCCCTCCATCGGCGACCTTCCGGAGAATATTCCCGGAACCAACCCGGATGACCCCAAGGAAAATCCCAAAGACATGGAAGAACCAAAAGAACCTTTGGATTATTTTGGTTTTTCAGGGGTCAACTTGCATGGCCGCTGCATCCGAATGTTCGATCCGGTTGATCCGTTGAAACCAACTCCAGATGGCAAACCCGATGTGGCTAAGAAATGGAAACCCAAGGTTCGCATCCCAATGGCCTTGCGGAACCTGCCGGTACTAAATCGACCCGGAAGATTTTTCCCTGTCGATCCACAGAAGAAAAACCAAGCTCCCATGTTTGGGACCACCGACAACTCCAACAGCCAATTTGCCATTTTGGCTTTGTGGGCAGCCAGCCGTCACAAAATTCCGGCAAAAAGAACCTTGAACTTGATTGCCTACCGGTATGTCACCAGCCAAAGCCAAGACGGTGGCTGGGAGTATCGATACAAGTTTGGCGGCCAAGGAAAAGGCAGCCGACCGGCAATGACTTGTGTAGGCCTGATTGGTTTGGCAGTCGGGCATGGCTTAGCCATGGAGGGCGAGGTGGATGTCCCCAAACTCCAATTCAACGACCCGAGAATCGTTCGAGGATTTGTCAAACTCCAAAAGCACCTCAATCCGGGGGCAATGAATAACCTTTATTTCTTGTGGTCAGTGGAACGGGTTGCTGTGCTTTACAATCTGGATGAAATCGGCGGGAAAGATTGGTATCGGCTTGGGGTAGATGTGCTGCTCCCCCGCCAAAAACTCCAAGGGTATTGGACGGATGGCGGATATCACAATCAAACGGAAATTATTAATACTTGCTTGGCTTTGCTTTTCCTCAAACGAGCCAATCTTGCCAAGGACTTGGGGGAGAAATTGCCCTTTAATCCCAAGAACTTGAATAAAGAGATTGCTTTCGAAGTTGTCCCGCCGGAAAAACGCAATGCGGAGAAAGCCGAAAAGAAAGCGGAACAAGACCCGTTCAAAGAGGAAAAGGTGGCGGTCACCAACCCCGACGATTTGAACAAGAAAGAGGAAGAGGACAAAACCAAAGAATCTCAAAAAGAGGAACCTTCTTCCAAGTCGAAGATTACTTTTAATTACGGTGATTCCAATGATGAGGAAGAGACAGAAAGTAGTGGTGGTGGGGGAATTTGGGTTCTTATCCTGGGAATTGTTGCCCTTCTCGCCATTCTAGGGGGCATTGGTCTCTACATCTCGATGAAAGGTAAAGCAGCCGAAGATAGGCCTCGCCGAAGACGGAAGAAGAAGATGATTCATTAAGTCATTACGATCAGAAGCAGGTCACAATTCTTTACTCTTTTTCATAACCTTGAACGCAGCCCTGAAGCTCCAGAAAGCGGCGTTCAAGGTTTGAGTTTCTGTTTTATCCCTCAAATCCAATTGGACCTCAATTATTCCATTCATTCCATCCCTCAGGAAGTTTAAAGAATCTGCCAGTTTTACTAAAGCCAGGCAAACTTTTCCGCCGAATTAGTGAATAACAATTACGGCAGGTGGGGAGAATGGGAATGAAGGAGTATCGGGGTAATCGGCCTCTCTCGCCATCGAAAATCAACATCATCCATCATAGATTTTTACGGAGCACCTAATGAAATTCCACTTCAACACTTTTTGCTTGCTTTTGTTATTGGGATCGATCGGGTTGGTTGGCTGTACGAAATCTTCGTCGGGAATCAGCTACCAAAAGAAGATACGTCAGCTCCAATCCCGCAACGTCAAACTGGAAGAAGATTATCGAACTACTGCTGCTACCTGCGTCAAACTACGCAATCAAATTTCCGGTCTAAAAAATCAGCTAACCACTTTGCAACAATCCATTGAAGACCAACAAACCAAGATCGACCGGATTGCCAAGCAAAATCAGGACCTCCTTCTAGAGACCCAAGAGTACGCCAAGCTTCAAGAAGAATGGCTCAACCAAAAGAATGAGCTCATCAGTCAAAAGAATCTTCTGGAGAAAGAAAACATTAATCTCATTCAACAGACAGAAGAATTTGCTCGCCTGAAAATGCAATGGCTGAGTCGGAACGAGCGTCTGGAAAAAGAAAACCAGAGTCTCGTTCAACAGACCAAAGAATATGCCAACCTGAAAAAGCAATGGCTGAGCCGGAATGAGCGTCTGGAAAAAGAAAACCAGAGTCTCGTTCAACAGACCAAAGAATATGCCAACCTGAAAAAGCAATGGCTGAGCCGGAATGAGCGTCTGGAAAAAGAAAACCAGAGTCTCGTTCAACAGACCAAAGAGTTTGCCCGCAAGAAAAGGGAATGGTTAAGCCAACAGTTGGAATTTGCCACCAAGCAAACCGAATTGGAAAAGGAAAATGAAGACTTGCGGCAGCAGGTATGCGTTTCCGAAGGCGAACGGGAACACCTCGCCAATCAATTGCGCAGAATTAATCAAGATTTGCAATCCTTGGCGGGAAAAGTTGGGCAAGTCGCCAACACCACCCGGGGACGGGCTGTCTTCTCCACGGTTAGTCAAACCAAATGATTGAAAAGGAAAACAGTCTTGATCGGGGACGGGGGGGTTCAAGCGACTACCCGTCTCCTTTTATTTCCCGCTGATTCAACTAAGGCACTTTCAATTATCCGCCCCTATTTTCGCGACACTTACTGCAAAACATTCGGGTCCACTTCAATAACAGCTCGGGAGGATAATTCGCGGACGATTCGTTGGTATTCCTGTTTCGCAAGGCGGTTTCGAAGTTTGATCATCACTTTTCTTTGCGTTTCTTCATTAAATGGCTGCTTGCCGGCGTAGTCGCGTTTGATTACGCGGAACACATGAATCCCGGTTGATAGCTCAACCAGAGGGCCCACCTGTCCCGGTTTGAGCTTGAACAAATAAGGTTCCAATTGGGGTGGTTTGATGTCTCCACGGCGCTCACCAAATCCGCGGCCATTACGCGTACTACTATCGCCTTCGTCAAACTGCAGCAAGCGATCGATTCCATACCCGGCCTGCATCCAAGCCGCCACTTTTCGTGCCATCTCATACGCTTTCTCACGAGTCGGATATTTTCCGCCGATAGCAATAAAAATATCTTCCCACTCTACCCGGTCCTCGGTTTGAAACTCTTCCGGATGGCTGACATAGTAGTCATACAAATCCTGATGACCGATTAATTGAGCCGGGGCCGAAACTCGGCTACGCATGTATTCCATTACAATAAAATCTTTTTCTTCTTGGCGGCGCATGGATTTTAAAGAGATCCCTTGGCGGTCTAATACTTCTTTCAATTCGTAGGGGCTAAGATTGTTCATCTTTTGCATGACCCGGAGTTTCTTCTGGAATTCTTTGCCCGCCATTTCCTTGAGCTTCTTTAGGAACACCGGATTCTTCTTCAACTTGCCATACGCATCTTGAAAGATCACCTCCTGATCAATCAAGGCTTTTAGTGTTTTCTCGAGTATCTTCTTGCGTTCAATCGATTGCCGCGGTTCATCCATGCGAGCGATGCGGACGAGCAACGGTGAGGCGTTGGTCATCACTTCACTCTGGAGAATTGGTTTGCCGTTCACCCAAGCCGCTATCTGCAGCCGCAGTCTGTTCGCCTCGGGAGCCGGTAACGAGTTGCTTGTTTGCTTTACGAGATTCTTCTGAGAAGGCGGGGTCGGCAATTGATATCCATTTCGCGGCGGAGTCGGTAAATCCGGTTGTTGGGATCGGGTTACTCTGGGAGATTGGGGCAAGGAAGCGGATTTTACGGGTGGAATCGGTTCGAATCCGGCAAACGATTTTGCTTGCGGCCTATCGGCCTGCAGACAGCCGGTTGCGGAAAATGCGCACAGAAAAATAAATGACATCCATGTCTTTGCTGGATACGCCATACCAACATCCTCTTCTGGCTGGCGGAAAGTCCGGAAAATTGGAGAGATGCTTATAACTATTACTTCGGCAAACGCAAGAGGTGTTTTAACAATTTATAGAGAACCATTGGATTTTTCTCATTCGGCTGCAATCGCAGGTAAGCACAGTTCTTATCCACAACCCGTATTCTGCCCTCACTTTGTTGCGACAATTGTTTGATCCGTTTGAGATTGCGATACTCAAATACCACATCCGTTGTTCGGGTCTTGGCCGTCAGTTCCCGCGTACTTACTCCCTCTTCGGTTTTACCTTCCAAGTAAATCGAGGCAATATGCCAGCGCGCAGCCAAGATGCGGACTTCCGTCAATCGCAGCAACCAATGGACTGTCTCCGGCGGAGTTCCGTAACGGTCACGCAACTCCCCTTGGAAATCGGCCAACCGGTCCAGCTTGCGAATCCGCGCCAATCGGCGATATACCTCGATCTTCTGTTTATGGCCGGGAACATATTCCCGGGGCAGGAAAGCGGGCCAAGACAATTCGATTGTCACTGCCAGGGGGGTCTTAACCGGCTGCTTCTTTAATCTTCGCACCGCATTTTCCAATAGTTGGCAATACATCTCGTATCCAACCGCGGCAATATGCCCGCTTTGCTGGGTCCCGAGAATATTGCCGGCTCCGCGAATCTCCAAATCACGCATGGCAATCTTAAAACCGGCTCCCAGTTCGGTGAACTCCTCGATCGCCTTTAGGCGTTTACTGGCGATGGGAGTAATATTGCGGTCCTTGTCCAACAACAGGTATGCGTAGGCTCTATGTTTGTAGCGGCCGACTCGACCGCGGAGTTGATGCAAATCCGCCAAGCCATATTGATCGGCCTGGTTGATAAACATGGTATTGGCATTAGGAATATCCAGGCCGCTTTCGATGATCGTGGTCGCCACCAGAATATCGGCATCCCGATTTACGAACCGGACCATGGCGGCTTCCAGTTCATGTTCGTTCATTTGCCCATGGCCAATGACGATTCGGGCTTCCGGGACAATGGCTTGGAGTTGGTTGGCGATCTCCTTGATATTGTGCACCCGATTATGCACAAAATAGATCTGACCTTCACGGTTTAGCTCCCGCAGGATGGCGTGGCGAATGAGCTGCGGGTCAAAGCGAACGATGCGGGTTTCAATCGCCAAGCGGTCCCGAGGTGCGGTTTCTAAGTTACTGATGTCCCGAATCCCCAACAGCGATAGATGCAGGGTCCGCGGGATTGGGGTGGCAGTCAGAGTCAGCACGTCCACCATCTGCCGTAGTTTCTTCAGCCGTTCCTTGTGTTCCACCCCAAAGCGTTGTTCTTCATCGATAATCACCAACCCTAGTTCCTTGAAACGAACATCTTTGCTGAGCAGCCGGTGCGTTCCAATGATAATATCGACGCTGCCTTGCTGGAGTTTTTCCAGGATCTGCCGGATCTGTGCTCCGCGGCGAAACCGGCTGATAACCTCGACAATAAATGGATACTCGGCAAATCGTTGAGAGAAAGTGCGGTAATGCTGCTCGGCCAATACGGTAGTAGGAACTAAAATCGCCACCTGCCGTCCATTGTCCACGGCTTTGAAGGCGGCTCGGATGGCCAATTCCGTTTTCCCATAACCGACGTCGCCGCAAATGAGCCGGTCCATGGGGCGGGCTTTTTCCATATCCTTTTTAAGTTCCCCGAGGCTGGTAAGCTGGTCAGGAGTTTCTTCGTAGGGGAAAGCGGCCTCAAATTCCATCTGCCATTCAGTGTCAGGTGGATAAGAGATTCCCGGTTGTGCCTCCCGCAGTGCCTGCAACTCAATCATGTCGCTGGCCAAATCAAAAACCGCCCCGGCCACTTTTTCCTTCTTCCGCTGCCAGCTCACGCCGCCAAGCTTGGATAGCTCCGGATCGGTTTTGGCCCCGCCCACATATTTTTGCACCAGTTCAATCTTGGTGGCGGGCACATAAACCCGGGTGCCGCCGCGAAATTCCAAGACCAAATGCTCTTCCATCTGGCCATTCTTTTCCAGCATTTGCATGCCGCGATAGCGGGCGATCCCGTGGCTGACATGAACCACCAGATCTCCCTCCTGGAGTTCCAGGAAGCTATCAATGGCTCGCGATTCCAATCGCCGCCGAGGCAATACGCTGCGAACATCTTCGCGATGGAATAACTGGTGATCGCCCAGGACAGCAATTCCCGCATCCACCAAGCGAAATCCGGCATGAACCCGGCCAACCGACAAAAGT
>CAZPPD010000343.1:0-6439 GCA_964588185.1 uncultured Alcaligenaceae bacterium
TCTTGCTGGCGTTTTTAGGCACCTGGGCATTCGGGGTTTGGTTAAATCCAATTGGTCCCGTCGGCTGGGGAGGAGTTTCCTGGTTGCCTTTCCTCATTGCCGCCTTGGTAATTGTCCTCTTACTTGCTGCCACAACTCCCGTGGACCGAAGGCTGCGAAGTAATCCAATCCGAAGTACTGTTCCCAAAAATGAGCAAGACCATGTTTCTCCGGCAGCCGGCTTAATCGTGCTTTTTTGGTTTCTTGTTATCATCTTTATGATAGCCATCGTTTCCCGCTACACTTGGTTTGCGTGAAGTTAAATTTAACAGACAGGTTCCTCAGCTAAACATCATTTCCACAGTAAGATTTGTCAATCACCCTTCCCGAAAGGAGAATTAAATGCGAGGTTCAAACCACCTCCTCATTAGCCCGGTATTTTTGTTCCTGGTTTTCATCTTCACCTCCGTTGCAAGTGCAGATGAGAGAACCAAGCAACCTCTTGTGGAACAGTACCTCACAACCGGGAAGCTGGACCAAGGTCACAAGGTCCTTTCCAAACACTTGGCAAAAAATCCGGACGACAGCCAGGCACGCTTTGGTTTGGGCGCCTTGGAATTTCTCCGCGCAGTTGAGACGTTCGCCCAGTCACTGCACAAACACGGTTTGAAAACCGACGTCCCGCAAGTTCCGTTTGTTCGCCTCTCAGTACCCCCCAACCGGAATCCGAAGAAAATCACCTACAAGAAGTTCCGCTCCTTTTTTCAACGATTGATCCGCGATCTGGAACAAGCCGACAAGACCTTGGCCCAGGTTGAAGACGACAACGTAAAATTGAAACTGCCGATCGGACTTATCCGCCTCGACCTGGATGGGGATGGCAAAGCTTCGGAAAATGAGACCTTCTGGCGGATCTTCACCAGCGTCGCTCTCCGAGCGGCCAAGATTGACTTCGACGAGAGGCGGATGGCCTTCCCTATCGCCTTTGACCGGGCAGATGTACACTGGATGCACGGTTATTCCCATCTCATACGCGGCATGGCCGAGGCTTACTTGGCCTACGATGCCGAGGGCTTCTTTAACAACACCGCCCACGTCTTTTTCCGAGGTGCAGAAACACCTTACACACGCCTCCTCTATAAAAAGAAGGAAAGCGATCCTTCTCCTTTGGATGAACACCACATTGCTGACATGGTTGCTGCCATCCATCTGACTAACTTTGAAGTCATCGAACCAAAACGCCTACAAAAGGCCCACCAGCACCTGTTGGCAATGGTCAACCAAAGCCGCCAATGCTGGAAGTATGCCGTCCAAGAAAAGGACAACGATCGCGAATGGATCCCCAATGCCAACCAGACCAGTCTGGTCCCGGGAATGGACGTCGACCAGGAGATCATCCGGGAGTGGAAGCATTTTCTGAATGAGTTCGAAGCCATCCTGGAAGGCGAGAAGCTCATCCCTCACTGGCGATTCAAGAAAAGCCATGGAATCAACCTGAAAAAAGTCTTCTACCAAGCCCGGCGTTTTGATTTGGTGATGTGGGCACACGGTGCAGCCGCCCTGCCCTACCTCGAACAAGGCAAACGGACCGACCCGGAGACCTGGGCCCGCTTGCAACGTACTTTCCGCGGAAATTTCTTGGCGTTCGCGGTCTGGTTCCAATAATCGTACCGGATCATAGGAGGACCACTACGGTCCTCTATTTTCCGTCTTTCATTCGCACTCAATCGGCGCGATGGTTCAGGGTGCCATCTCCGGAAAAGGTCCGGGGAAAAGAAACTTCATGATCGCCCGCCGTCCTGTCCCAAACTCTTTAATCAAAAATATCCTGACTGGGGATTTCCTGGAAATTGAAGTTCATCTATCAAATGGAAATTTGTATACTATATATAGGTGGCTCTTTAACGAGTAGTGAAAACAAGTAATCCTATAGAAAGAAAAAAGATTTGTTGCTGCATTAACTCTGTTCCAACAAAATTCTTTCCTAATGCCAATGGATGACAAAGTCCACCTTTCACCGTTTGGTCGTTGCCATGATCTGACAATGGCACCAAATGTCATGGATTGCCCCCAATCGACTCGGTAATCACCGTCTACAAACGGGAAAATCGGGGAGAGGTCACCGTCTACAAACGGAAAAATCGGTGGTGTGGCCAACTAAAGGTGGAAGACGAAATGAATGGAATTTAACTATAATAAAAGTAACAGGAAAGTACTTTGGTGAATTCAAACAACCATTGATGAGCAATAACAAGGCAATTCATGCTTCGAATAACAGGCGGAAAAGTATACGACCCCGCGAATGGCATTGACGGCGAGGTCAAGGATATTTGCATTGGTGATAACGGCCGGTTTGTGGAATCTGCTGACGGGGGGCGTGTGATTGATGCCACCGGCATGATTGTATTTCCCGGTGGGGTTGATGTTCACACTCATGTTGCCGGCGGAGCCGTTAACTTTGCGCGGGCCATGACGCCGGAAGATCATCGCCGCACGCAAGCTTTCATTCGTACTAAATCCCGTCGCAGTGGATTGGGGGGAATGGCTCCGACGACTTTTGCCACGGGGTATCTTTATGCGGGCATGGGTTGGACGACGGTAAATGAAGCTGCTGTTCCCGTTCTTTCCGCACGGCATACTCACGAAGAACTGTCCGACATCCCCATACTGGACAAGGCGTCTTTGACGCTGATTGCCAACAACGAAATCCTGCTCGATCAACTGGAAAGTGACGAATATCAGCGAGCCAAGGATGTGGTCGCTTGGTATATCTGGGCATCCAAGTCCTTTGGCATCAAAGCGGTGAATCCTGGTGGTGTTACAGCCTGGAAGTGGGGGAAAGACGCAAAGCAACTGATGTCCCCTATCGAAGGATACAGCAAGGTTACTCCGGGAAGAATTATATCCGCACTGGCAAGGATCTGTGCCGATCTCGGATTGCCTCATCCCCTTCATCTCCACTGCAATAACCTCGGAGCACCGGGGAATATCACCACCACCTTGGACACATTGAAACACCTGGAAGGCCATCGGGCACACATTGCCCATTCCCAGTATCATGCCTACGGCGGTGACGGTTGGGATACGATTCGGTCGGAGACCAACCAACTGGCGGATCACTTTAATAGTCATCCCGAGATTACCACCGACGCCGGGGCGGTTTTGTTTGGAGAAACGGTGACCATCACGGCGGACGGTCCATGGCAACATCTGTTGTACAAGCTGACGGGACGCAAATGGGGCAATCTGGATGTCGAGAATGAAACCGGATGCGGCATTGTGCCTTACACTTACCGGCCCAGCAACCTGGTCAATGCTGTGCAATGGGCTAGTGGTCTGGAATTGTTATTGTTGATTCAGAGTCCCTGGCAGGTCTTCCTTTCCACAGATCATCCTAATGGCGGCTGTTTTTGGCGCTACCCGGAGATAATCAAACTGCTAATGAATGCGGATTTTCGCAAGGAATGTGTCGCGAAATTGCCGGACCGGATCAAAAATAAGATCACGCTTCCGGAAATTGACCGCGAATATACCTTGTACGAAATTGCCACCGCCATGTCCGCTGGTCCGGCAAAGGCATTAGGACTCACGCAGAAAGGCAGCCTCGGAGTCGGCTGTGATGCCGACTTGGTGATCTACGAAGAGGATGACGATGTTGCCCGCATGTTTGGTCATCCCCGCTATGTGATCAAAGGCGGCGAGATTGTTATAGAGGATGGTGACATTCGCGAGACCCCGGAAGGAAAGGAGTTTCTGATCAAACCTTTTTACGATCCCGGGACGGATGATTTTATTCGGCCGCTGTTCGAGGACTGCTACACGATGTCTTTTGAAAACTATCCGGTGGAACTGGACCGCATTGAAAAGGCAGATGTGCGTGATTGTAAAGCAGTATCCGGTACCTAAACTTAACCCCCCAATGACATGGCGATCAGTTTTCATCTCAAACGACCTCCTGAAGTTCCCTTGGAAGCAGAAGTGCTTTCTCCAGACATTGTGTCGGGCTTGGCCAATGGCGACATTCGTTCGCTCACAGTCTTCCACGGCAAACGACAACTGCCGCTGGGTGAGTTCTTCGACGTTGAGGGTGAATTCAGCGAAGATCTGGAAATTCATGGCGACCTGAAGAAGGTACGCTGGATTGGAAGGGCCATGTCCAAGGGAAGCATCACCGTTCATGGTCCTGTCGGTATGCATTTGGGAGCCTATATGAAAGGAGGCAGGATCGAAGTTTCCGGCGATGCCGGGGATTGGATCGGCGCTGAGATGAAGAATGGCTTGATCCACGTTCATGGAAATGGGGGAGGTCAGATTGGAGCTGCCTACCGAGGTGCGCTGGCCGGAATGAAGAATGGGACCATCATTGTTGATGGCTCTGCGGGTTTGGAGGTCGGCATGCGGATGCGGCGGGGAACCATTGTGATAGGGGGACCTGCGCGTGACTTCGCCGGGTTGCAGATGAAAGGCGGTACCATCCTCCTGCTTAATGGTGCGGAAATCCGGACAGGGGCCTGGATGAAACGCGGCACTATCATTTCCCTTAAACCACTGCATCTCATGCCGACGTTTACCTTGGCTGCCGACTACCAACCGAGCTTCTTTAGGCTTTACGCCAAGTTTCTGGATCGGTTTGGCATTGATTTGCCTGTGGCCCTTTCCAGCGGAACCTACCGGCGCTACTCCGGGGATGTTTCGGTTCCCGGAAAAGGTGAGTTGTTTGTCTGGCAGCCGGCAACTTAAATTGGAATTTCCCGATCCTGCCGCCCTTTCCTGTGGCCGTCCCTTGAGGTGTTGAGATAAATGGTGTCCTCACCATGCCCACTGTTAATGCGGTCCCGATCTTTGTCATCGGTTAGGGAGGCTAACACAATTTCCTCGGCAATCATGTCAATCATCCGCAGTTCTTCCACGGTTAAGCTGGTATCGGCGGCAAAAATCAGATCATCGCCATCGAGCGTCTTGATCACATCCCGGCCAAAACCGCCGATGACTATGTCATTGCCGCCACCGCTATTCAATTTGTCATTTCCGGGACCGCCGATGAGCACATCATCACCATCTTGCGTCCGAATGCGGTCATCCCCAAGTCCGCCAAACACTTCGGCTGAAACACTTCCCAAGATGCGAACGACGTCGTCTCCTTCTAACGCCGAAATGTTAACAAGGGGTTCACCAAAACCGGTCAAATTAAAGGTATCCTTTCCGGTCACGGGGTTTAACACTTTCTTCGGCCCATAGAGGACGGTAACCGCCTCAGGATTCGTGGTATTAACAGTAATTCGATCCGCTCTTGGAGTTCCAATGATAGTCATTACCCCTTCGTTTACCGAAACCGTTAAAGTCGAGGTATTCTCCGGGTTAACGTTGATGTTCACCGTTCCGGGTAAGGAATCCTCCATGCCGTCATTAACCAGGAACGTGAAACTATCGGGACCATTGTAATCCGGGTCGGGAGTGTAGGTGTAGGTGCCATCCGCATTGACTTGAACATTGCCATGATTTGGAAGTGAATCAACAGAGTAAGTTAATGAATCTCCTTCTACATCGAAACCTGTAAGCGTGCTATTGAGAACTGTATTTTGGATGATCGAGGTACTACTGTTGCCGGCAATCGGCGCATCGTTTACCGGCAATACGGTGATGTCCAGAGTTGCCGGAGCCGAGTTTTCCTGGCCATCGTTAACCCGGAAGGTAATGCTATCCGGGCCATTGTAGTTGGGATCCGGTGTGTAGGTGTAAGTGCCATTAGCATTGACTTGCACACTGCCGTTCGTCGGCTGACTTACGGCGGCGAAGGTCAAGGAATCGCCATCGACATCACTGCCGGTCAAGGTTCCGGTTAAGGCGGTATCTTCGTTGGTCGAGGCGGTGCCATTGTTGGCTACCGGAGTATTGTTGACCGGAGTGACGGTGATAGTTACTGTCCCCGGCAAGGAATCTTCCATGCCATCATTGACCACGAAGGTGAAACTATCCGGTCCGTTGTAGTTCAGGTTGGGAGTGTAGGTATAGGTGCCGTTGGCGTTGACCTGGACATTGCCGTTAGTGGGTGGGGTATCCACGGCAAAAGTGAGGGAATCCCCATCGATATCGCTGCCGGTTACCGTTCCATTGAGAACGGTATTTTCCGCTGTGGAACCGCTGCTATTGTTGGCCACGGGGGTGTCGTTCACTGCGGATACTGTTATGCTCACCGTTGCCGGGGCAGAATCTTCCTGATTGTCGCTGACCTGGAAGGTAAAGCTATCCGGTCCATTGTAGTTGGGATCCGGTGTGTAGGTGTAGCTACCATTGGCATTGACGATTACACTTCCATTGGTGGGTTGATCCACAACCGAGAAGGTCAAGAGATCGCCATCCACATCGCTGCCGGTCAAAGAGCCGTTGAGGGCGGTATCTTCGTTAGTCGAGGCGGTGCCATTGTTGGCTACCGGAGTATTGTTGACCGGAGTGACGGTGA
>CAZPPD010000344.1:0-6428 GCA_964588185.1 uncultured Alcaligenaceae bacterium
TAAGATTGAACTCGCCTTTGGGTAAACCTTAGAATTCCCCAAATTTGCATCGCCCCAGGAAGCTGAGAATTCATCGAGGAATTCAATTTACAAAAAGAATAGGTGAAACTTGTTCAACACTGCTATTCTTCGCATCCGGAGTACTGATGGCAAGGGAGAGGTTTGAGTAATAGATTCTAACACCAGTTATTTAACCTGACAGCATTGTATTGTGCCTAAATGGACAAATCAAGGCGGGCGAGGAGGGTTGACCTTATCGATTGATCAGTTTTGGGTGTTTTGTAATTCTGCAGAGGTTATTATCGACATAACTCCTGCAATCTATCCCTTGCATTGGACTACCCTTGGTGACACAATCCCTGGTTTATTGGTTCATGTCAAGATGGGAACAATCATCCTCGTTACCATTTCAGTTTTTCAATTGATCCTGCACTCTTGTTTTTCTTCTACCCTTCCAATCTGGATCAAGCCCTTCTCCAAATGGGTGTCTCGAAGGTCTGGCAATCCCCGAAGAACATTAGTTCGGTCTCGCTCTACCATTTCAATTGATCGATGGATTCGACCTTTAAGACCTGCAACAATTGTAATATTCTAGGGCATTCTTTTCGAGAGTATCATTGTTGCTTAACAAGACAGGCTGAAAAACCGCCACCAAAGGATGCTTTGCATCCCGCTCAGCCAGCCCCTCCAATAATTCCCGCAATGTGAATGACTGGATTATATTGTTCCAGGGTTCCGTTTTTGGATCGTGACTCGGGTAGCGGAAAAAGATAACCCCCTGAACTTCCCGCTGCGGATTTTCTTTCTGGATCAAAGCCATCTCAATTGCGGTCTGCACGTAGATCGTGGGATCATCCCGAAATTGAAACTCCACGACCGCCAACTTACCGTTGGGATCTTTCGGGAAGAGCACTCCATCCGCTCTTTGCTCGATATCTTTCAAAGAAACGGATTTTAACTCACACTTTCCCGGCGACTCGAGGCCGGTTAGTTCAAAGATCCATTCCGGATTGGCGGCGAAGAGGGCATACAAGTTCTTGTCGGTCTTCATAGTGTTTATTTCCGCCGCCAGATGGTCTTGGTGTCGATTCCCAATTGTTCCACTATCTTCCGAATGTCTTTCAAGAATCGTCTGGCGTCCCCCGGATAGCCGGCAGTCGGCTTCACACCCGGCAAGTGCTGTTGCCAAAATCGGTTGAATTCCAGCATGAAAAGCTCTCTAAAATATTTCGCCGACATGGAGGCAAGTGCGACACAGAAATGCTTGGCATCGGCTTCCGGCTCAAACTGGATTTGGCAGGGATGACCTAATCCTTGGATTTCGTAGGTTGATCGAGGAGTTGTCTCTTCCCAAGCCACTACTTTTCGCCCGGGAAGTATCTGCTGCAAGATATCCGCATAATTGTTCCTTCCGCCATGCTTGTCAATCTGGACGTATATCCCATCCGAAACCTCTTCCTGTTGAAAATATGCCGCCAGCAACTCCGCCAGTCCAACCAATAAGATCATGGATTTGCTTCCCGACCGCTCCAGAAGTGAATTAAAACGCGGCGGGCAGACAAACATCGCCTGGATTTTGCCCAAGCGAATTTCATGTTCCGAGAAGTTTTTCTTGATCCTTTCAGCCGAGTGGAGTATCTCCTCCAAGTCCGCCTCCACGGGAATCCCGGTCGTCCCGGAATACCAACATTCTTCTTGCAAGTAGAAGGAGGCTTTTTCGTAAAGTGAATTTGCCAGAATATCCAGGGTCAAGCAGCTGGATTGTTCCAGAAAAGAATGCAAGGCGATTCCAAGGACACTCCTCTCCAAAGGCTTCAGGCCTTTTTGCGAGGAATAGACCTTCTTGGAATCTTCCACCAACAAGCGGCCATCATCTTTTTCCTTGTACCGCCGGATTGCCGGTTTGAGCAGCTTCCAAAGATCCGCTTTGTAATGAGTTTCGGGAACCCAAAAAGCAACCGAAGCCATCACCAAGGGACCCAGATTCGGCCCATATCCCGCCTCATCGATTCCCACAATCCACGGCATTCCATTTCCTTAGTTGCGAGATGAACTTTCACCTCTTATGCTAATATCCGGACGCAACCACCAGTGGAGGACCAATCACTATGATGATGTCGGAAAATATAATCCTCAAGATTATCAGTAAAGAAATCCCCGCCAAGATTGTTCACGAGGACGAACACTGCTTGGCTTTTCATGACATTAACGCCCAGGCCCCTACTCATGTGCTCATTATTCCCCGCAAAGAAATTCGCACCCACGCCGATGTGGCTCCCGAGGACAAAGAACTTCTGGGACATCTTCATATAGTAGCGGTTAAGTTGGCCAATGACCTGGGACTTCAAGAAGGATACCGCTTGGTGATCAATTGCCATGAACAAGCCGGGCAAAGTGTTCCCCACTTGCACATGCACTTGTTGGGGGGCAGAGAAATGAAATGGCCACCGGGATAATCCGGCTAAGTGGGAATTAACCACAGAAGCCAACGAAACCACAAAGTAGAAACTCTTGCCAAAATTAATCGGAGCTTTGGTAATTTCACCCAAAGCTCCGGGTTTATGCGGTTAACCTCTACTTGCTTTTCGGTGTTGTTTCCTTGGGAAGCGCTCCTCCCTTTTTCAAGAGAATCTTACGCAGGTTTTCTTTTTGTGCCGAAGTGAGAACCTCAAACGATTTAACTCGTTCTTCCTTTTTCAAATCCGCGATTTGCTTTTCCAGGCTTGCGATCTTGTTAAAGTAATCTTCTTGCAATTGGTAGATCTTCTTCTTTTGTTCTAAGGAAAGGCCTAAACTTCCCCAATAATTCGGCAGTCGTTTGCGAAATTTCTTTTGCTGTGCTTCGACTTGATGGGTGGGTGTCTGGAAAGTACCGCTTAGCAAAAGAAAAGCCAAAATGGTTGCGAAAATAGAGACTCGGGCCATGGTGTTTCCTCGTTGTTAAATATTGATGTGACCGATTTAGTGCAAAGGTAAAAAACAATTTTTAAGTGTCAAGTAAATAAATCCACTTATTTAAATTTTAAAAAGGCAGGTAAGAGCAGAGGTAAGGAGAAGATTTATTTGCATTCATCCGTTGGTGCCTTGGATCTGCTGTAAAACGCTGATAAATTCTTTCAATGTATTAGGCCATTCTTCGTTCGTTTTCATTTGAGCGAGCAAATGGAAGGTTAACTCTTCAGCTTTGTCGGAAAGCTGACGGGGAGGTTCGCCAAACATCGCCGTTTCAATTCGTGCCTATCCGCTCTTCCCAATGTTTGGCTCCACCACCATTTTTCCCACTGGATTTTGGGATTCTTCAAAGATGACATGGTCGCCCCCCCCGTCTGAATCTTCCCCGTTTTTGCTGAAAAGTTAAGTCTGAGAATCTAGGCGAGCATGCTTCAAACTACTTTAGATGGATCACAATCCCAAAATTCAGTGGGACACCCAGGGACCTGACCGAAAACCGGTTGGCCTTGACTTTACTCCTTGGTTTGTTATCACTCTCCACCCCTATGAGCAGACAAATAGTTTCCCACAATGAGGGAATACCCATGGATGGGACGGTTGCCCCAATTGGCACTCGTATTTGGACCAGAATCTTTCTGGTGGCCATGACTGTTACTCTCTTCCTTGGTGAGCCGTTTTTGGGCTCGCCGGCTTGGGGGCAGAGTGCCAATCGGAAAATGTTTATTGCGGACGTTATCGTGTCGGGGAACCGGACCGTGCCGACTCCGTTGATCTTGGCCAATGTCAAAACCAAACCCGATCGCGAATACAAACGCCACATAGTTGAGGAAGATATCCGCAATCTTGCCAAGCTGGGGTCTTTCAGCAATGTCGAGGTCCGGGGCCATAACACCAATGACGGCCGCATCGTGGTCGAGTTCATCGTCGAAGAACATCCCAACCGTATCACCAAAGTGGAAATCCGAAACGCCCGCCACCTACGACAAGAAGACATCGGCAGTTTAAAACGCCTCCGCCGCGGAGCCCCCTTGAATCCAACCCTGGTACGCCAGGCAGTTCAGGAAATCCAGGATTACTACCGCTCCAAAGGCCGCATCTTCGCCACTGTCAAAGTCGAAGAAGGAACCAAGCCCACTGACTCCCAGGTCATCTTTAACGTCACCGAAGGTCCCGTCGTTCGCATCCGCAGCATTCGCTTCACCGGTAATGATTCCCTTGCCACCTCGGCCCGGCTGCGGACCCAGGTGCAAAGTAAACAAATGCTCCTGCGTTTAATCGGCGGTGATTACAACCCGGCAATGGTGGACTTCGATGTCCAGAAACTGGTCGAGTATTATCGCAACAACGGTTACTTGGATGTCCGCATCTCCCGCGAGGTGCTCTTCAGCCCCGATTATTCTCGCGTCGACTTGGTCTTTCACATCCAGGAAGGCCGCCGCTATAAGGTCGGCGATGTCGAGGTGGCAGGTGTCAAAAACCTGTCGCAATCGCAGGTTGAGAGTTTCATGACTCTAACCAAGGGTAAGGTCTACAATGAAAACGACGCCACTCAGGACATCAAGAACATCACCGATGCTCATGGCTGGCGCGGCTACAAAGTGCAGGTCCGCAAGGAACTATTTTTCCCTGCCCAAAATCCGGGCGTGGTCAATGTCAACTACCAAATCCTCGACCAGGAACGCCCACCGGCGAAAGTCGGCCAGATCATTATCGTCGGCAATGAGGTTACCAAGTCCCGCGTCATCTTGCGTGCTTTGGGGATTTTCCCGGGACAAACCTTGCGCTATCCCGAACTCCGTCGGGCGGAACAGATGCTGACTCGGCTAAATCTCTTCGAGACCAATCCCGAGTTAGGAACACGTCCCACCGTTACTGTCCTCGAAGATCCCAATAATCCCAACAGCGAATTCAAAGACGTTCTCGTCCAGGTCAAGGAAACCTACACGGGTAGCCTGATGTTCGGCTTAGGTGTGAACTCCGATGCCGGTCTGGTTGGCACCATCGTCTTGAACGAACGCAACTTCGACCTGTTCCGGCCACCGACCTCCTTGGCGGATGTCTTCGAGGGCCGTGCCTTTCGCGGTGGAGGTCAGGAGCTTCGCATTGAGGCCGTCCCCGGTACTGAACTGCAGCGCTACACCATCAGCTTTCGCGAGCCATTCCTGTTCGACCGGCCTTACAGCTTAACGACCGCAGCTTATTACTACGACCGCATCTTCCTGGAATATACCGAACGCCGTGTAGGTGGCCGGGTAACCATCGGCCATCAACTCAATGAATTCTGGAGTGTTTCCGGAGGCGTCCGCGTCGAAGGAATCAACGTCGATGACGTTTCCATTTTTGCCCCCGACGACTACCAATCGGTTCGCGGTCAAAACTTCCTGGCAGCACCTCGAACAACCGTAGTCCGCGACAGCCGCGATTCATTCCTGCGCCCCACCGAGGGCAGCCGGGCAGAAGCATCCTTTGAACAAGCCTTCGGAGACTTCACCTTCCCGGTCGTAAATGTGGAAGGCAGCAAATACTTCACGGTATTCCAAAGACGCGATGGGAGCGGTAAACATGTCATCGCTGCCCGCAGCCAGTTCTCCTGGGCCGGCGACGATACCCCGGTCTTCGAACGCTTCTTCGCCGGAGGCTTCCGCAGCCTGCGTGGTTTCTCCTTCCGCGGAGTTGGTCCCCGCGAAGGCGGCTTCAATGTCGGCGGCAACATGATGCTGCTGGCCAGCCTGGAATACCAGGTTCCCGTCCGAGCCAACGACAAGTTCTACTTAGTCGGCTTCCTGGATTCGGGTACGGTAGAAGACGGCTTTGAAATCACCAACTACCGCCTTTCCGCCGGTATCGGAGCCCGCATCGTCGTCCCCATGATGGGACCGGTCCCCATCGCCTTGGACTTCGGCTTTCCCATCGTCCGCGGTCCCCAGGACGAGGAACAAATCTTTAGCTTCTACGTCGGGATCAATCGCTAAAGCCTAGCACCGAAAACCCCGTAAGTTGACGGTGAAATGAATGCCCAGCAGTGACAATCATTGCTATTGGTCTCTATGGGCAACAAAAGTTCCTGTTCCTTCGGTGAAGTGAATCCATTGTCACCTATTGGCAATTCTGAATCTTCCTCTTTATGCTTTAAATTAAAAGTTGAATACATTGAGATTCTTGGGGAGCATGATTCAGGCCATTAAGCCATTAGGTGGATCACAAACCCAATATTCAGTGGGATTCCCGTTTCTATAGGGTAAAAAAGATTAAAATCCATCGGGGAGTGACAGACATCGAAATCAATCTTCGATACTTTCCAATCCTAAACTTTTTTTCGGGGGGCGCGAGATTTTGGCTTCTTATTAGGGGGAACTGCTACAGTCCCAACACGCTTCCTGCTTGATCTTTTGGGTTTATTAATTTTATAACCAAGGCTTACTAACCAATTCTCAAGTTTATCATTAACGGAGGAGACATTATTTCTATCTTTAAGT
>CAZPPD010000345.1:0-6423 GCA_964588185.1 uncultured Alcaligenaceae bacterium
CGAAGTTGCCAACTTCTGTCACCCTGAAGTATGTGAAGGAGCAGACGTGAGAGGTGGTCCTGAATCGTTTTCGCTTGGAGCGATTGCAAAACTACGAACGCGATTTAATGCCTTGGAATGTGGATGCGGAAACGCGAGGTTTGGCGGAGCTTTGTTTGGTGCTCTATAACTCCAGTGAATTCCTTTATGTCTACTAACTTGGAACTACCATGACCTCCATGAATCGGCGTAGCTTTTTGTATGGACTGAGCTCGACTCTCGGAACGGTGGCTTTTAATTCCCTGTTGCAAGCCGAGCAATCGACTTCCAATCAGGAAGCCAACCCCTTTGCTCCGCGTCCGCCGCACTACCCGGCAAAAGCCAAACGCTGCATCTTCTTATACATGGAAGGCGGCCCCAGCCATATTGATACTTTCGATCCAAAGCCCCGCCTCAACCAACTGGACGGCCAAACTTTTCGCCGCCAAGGAGAACTCAACTCGGCCATGTCCAGCGGCAATCGCCGTTATGTCGGCAGTCCGTTTGGCTTTCGCCAAGTAGGCCAATCCGGTTTGTGGATGTGCGACCGCTTTGTTCATCTCCCACAAGTTGCCGATGACCTCTGTGTGTATCGCGGTTGTGTGGGTGAGTCCGTCAATCATCCGACGGCAAATCTCCACATGAATACCGGCAATCGCTTTGGCGGCGACCCGGCGATCGGCTCTTGGGTAAGTTATGGTCTGGGCACTGAAAATCAAAATCTACCCAGCTTTTTTGTGCTGCCGGATGTCTACTATCCTCAAGGTGGAACGGCTAACTGGTCCAACGGATTTCTGCCGGCACATTTCCAGGGAACTCCGCTGCGTTCTTCCGGCTCACCCATTCTGAATCTGAATCCGCCCGAGGGAGTGACCCGAGAGGTTGAGCGTGAAAATCTTAATTTGCTCAGTCAACTGGAACGAGGCCATCAAGAACGGCATCCCAATCACCGGGTGCTGGCCGCACGCATGAATTCCTATGAACTTGCATTTCGCATGCAAACTGCCGTTCCGGATCTCATTAACATCGACAACGAACCGGCAGCAACCAAAAGCTTGTATGGCATTGATGAACCGGCGACTGACGCCTTTGGCCGCCGCTGTTTATTAGCTCGGAAGTTAGTGGAATCCGGAGTGCGATTTGTTCAGGTTTATTCTGTGGGTTGGGATTCTCATGACCGGTTGGAACGTGCCCATGGAGCCCGCATCCGCTCTATAGTCAAGCCGATGACCGCCTTGATTTTAGACCTGAAACGGCGGGGGTTGCTGGAGGAAACGCTGATTGTTTGGGGTGGCGAATTTGGCCGGTCACCGGACAACGGCTCAAACCGTGGGCGAGTCGGCCGAGATCACAATGCCACGGCCATGAGCATCCTTTTGGCCGGCGGCGGAGTCAAAACAGGCCATGCTATCGGGGCAACGGATGATATAGGTCACCGGTCGGTTGAGGTTTCTCATCCCATAAAGGATTTACATGTCACATTACTTCATTTGCTCGGCTTGGATGACAATCGCTTGACTTATTTTCACGCGGGGAGATTCAAGCAACTCTCACAAACCGGCGGAGAGGTTATTCGAGAAGTGATTGCCTGACTCTAGGATATTTTCTTCAGCTTGTCCTGAAAGTGTTGCCGAAGCTTCGCCACTTTGGGGGCAATCACAAACTGGCAGTATCCTTGATTCGGATTTCGCCGGAAATATTCCTGATGATATTCTTCCGCCGGGTAAAATTCTTCTGCGGCAACGACCTGAGTAACAATCTCAGACTCCCAAACTCCCGAATCATTGATTTCCTTGATTACCGCTTCTGCAGTTTCCTTCTGTTGGGGAGAATGGAAAAAGATCGCCGAGCGATATTGGGTGCCGACATCTGCACCTTGCCGATTCAATGTAGTGGGATCATGGATGGTGAAGAAAACCTGGAGGATCTCCCGAAAGGATATTTCGCCGGGATGAAAAGTTACTTGGACCACTTCCGCGTGGCCGGTCGCTCCCGAGCATACCTCCCGGTAAGTTGGTTGGGAAACGGAACCCCCCGTGTACCCGGAGACGACTTTTTCCACACCGCGAAGTTGTTCAAACACCGCTTCCAAACACCAAAAGCAACCGCCCCCTAGGGTGGCTACTTCTTGGTTTTGCATTGTTTCCGACACTTTGTCACCTCCTTGAATTCCTCTCTATGTTGTTGATCCCTCTAGTAGGACCAATGATTAAACTACGCAATCATTAATAATGCGCGTTCCGTTTTTGCACCACTTTGCTCCAGCAATTTCCGATACCATTCTTCCGCCTGTCTTGCCATGTCCGGCAATTCCACAGAACTCCAGATTAAGGATAAAGTATTCTGGGTGTTCGCATTGGTCTTCGTCCGTTGCGAATCCCGCACTGCGTTGGCACAAGGACCCTGCCCATCAAAAAGACACAATAACCCCTTGAGGTCAATCTCTTGTCCGGAAGAATTAAAGACATATGTACTGCCGGGAGAAGCAATAGCTATGGAAAGAGGAGCAAATACCAAATCCAAATCCACCACACTTATCGGCAAGCCGCTATGAAGGGACACAACATTACAACAATCCACGGCCAGATTTATTGGGGAAAGGTTTCTTTCCCGGCCAGCCTTGATGAGATATTCGGATGCGGGTTTACTACGGCCGGCAGGCTTAAATCCACCGTGACGCAATAATGCCCGAATTTCCTCGCGAACTTTAGCGCTGCTCTGCACAGCAGCAGGAGAATCCAAGGATAGAAGCTCCTTCAATTCCTGAGGAGTTTGCATTTCTCCAATGGGTTTCGGAAAGGTGGTAACGAATGCATACAGATCCAACAAAGGGTGATCCATCACCGAGATCATGTTTCCGATCCGGAAGATGATTGCTCCGATTCTTTGCGGACTTCCTCCTGTAGAGATTTGCGGATATCTTTTATCTTGCAGGTCGCCTGACTGGAGGAAGCATCTTCGTCGCCCCAGGAAATAGCATCCCGATCATCAAACTCCAGTAGAAATTCGAAGCGGCCCAGCTTCAATAAATCGCCGGGGTTGAGAGCAGCCTGACTAATCACCCGATGGCCGTTTAAATATGTGCCATTGCTGCTGCCCAGATCCTGCAAGATGGTTCCCAATCCCCGAGTCCGCAAGATGCAATGGTGCCTGCTGATTTCTGCTTCGGTAAGGCGCAAATCACAATCGTTGCCGCGGCCAATCAAGAACTCTTCCTTGTTGATTAGAATTTCCCGTTTTCCACCCGGTTTTTCGCTACGTTCGACAAGTCGTATCACCATGCCATCACCTTTTCTTTTTTCCACACACAATTTTCCTATTCTAATTTTACCCGAAGTAAGAACCGGATAGGAAACTTTTTGCGTTTCCGGTAGCTTTAAAAAATGCTCTTTTCCTTGGCAAACAATCCCTATAATCGCATTAATTGCGTTAAATTATTTCGGAGAGCAGAATGGCACAGCAAATCACCACCCGAGAAAAGGATTACTCCCAATGGTATCAGGATGTGGTCCGGGAAGCGGGTTTAGCAGAAACCTCCGACGTTCATGGATGCATGGTTATCAAGCCTCACGGGTTCGCTATCTGGGAAAAAATGCAGCGGGCTTTGGACAAGATGTTCAAGGACACCGGCCATGTGAATGCTTATTTCCCGCTGTTTATTCCCAAGGAATACATGGAACGCGAAGCGGAGCATGTCGAAGGTTTTGCCAAAGAATGTGCCGTGGTCACCCATCACCGCTTGGTCATGAAGCCGGACGGCAAGGGACTCATTCCTGACCCGGAGTCCAAGCTAGGGGAAGAACTTATTATTCGCCCTACATCGGAAACCATCATCTGGAAGACATACCAAAAATGGATCCAAAGTTACCGGGACTTGCCAATTCTAATCAATCAGTGGGCCAATGTCGTTCGCTGGGAAATGCGTACCCGGTTATTTCTACGGACAGCAGAATTCTTATGGCAAGAAGGCCACACTGCCCATGCAACTCGCCAAGAAGCCGAAGAGGAGGCGGCCAAAATCCTGGAGGTCTACCGCAGTTTCGCGGAAGACTGGATGTCCATGCCGGTGCTAACCGGTCCGAAGAGTGAAGGCCAAAAATTCCCGGGCGCCGAGCAAACCCTATGTATCGAAGCCATGATGCAGGACAAACGCGCCTTGCAAGCGGGAACCAGTCACTTCCTGGGCCAAAACTTTGCCAAGGCATTTGACGTGAAGTTTCAGGATGCCAACAAGAATCTGGATTATCCTTGGGCAACCAGTTGGGGAGTATCCACCCGCCTGATTGGGGGGTTGATCATGACCCACAGCGATGACTCCGGGCTTGTGCTGCCGCCCCGGTTGGCTCCCATTCACGTTGCCATTGTCCCGATATATAAGAAAGAGGAAGAGAAGGAAGCTGTCTTGCAAGCTACTTACAAGTTGGCCGAAAGTCTAAAGCAAATCCCCCCGGACCCTTGGCTGAACTATGAACCGCTGAGCATTAAGGTCGACGACCGGGAACAATACCAGCCGGGATATAAATTCTTTGAGTGGGAAGTAAAAGGTGTTCCGATCCGCGTGGAAATCGGCCCCAAGGATATCGCCAAGAACGCTTGTGTCGTCGCCCGCCGGGATATTCCGGGGAAAGAAGGCAAAGAGTTTGGCGTAAGCATGGATTCGGCATCCGAGCACATCTTCGAGAAACTGAAAACGATGCAAACGGATCTCTTGGAAAAGGCCCGGAAGTTCCGCGATGCCAATTGTCACGAAGTTGATTCCTACGAAGAGTTTAAAAAGAAGATCGAAGAACCCGGCGGATTTTTCTTCGCTCACTGGGACGGCACTCAGGAGACGGAAGACAAAATCGCCAGCGAAACCAAGGCGACCGTTCGATGTATTCCTTTTGACCGCAAGAAGGAGAAGGGGAAGTGTATGGTGACTGGGGAGCCTTCGGAGGGACGAGTGGTGTTTGCGAAATCGTATTAAGGATTACTGCTCTTAGTTCAAGAATCTGATTAGGCCTACTATTAACTACAAGTAACTAATTTTTGGTATTCATCAAAAAACTGGCTAGGCAAATAAGGATTACTTACCAATAAGTCGAAGCTGAATTGTCCTAAAACTAAAGTTATTATCCCACATTTAACCTGTGGTAATTGAAAATTATTTTTGAATCGCCGATCACGACTTCCATCTTTGTTAATATATTTCCATCTATAATCCAGTATGACAGAATCGTGATAAGTTTGCCCATTTTGTTCAACAAACACAAAATTGTCCTTAATTACCTTCGCCTCTGGATAATGTATTCCATAGGTTCGGCTGTTGGCAAAAACCATTATTTTATCAGGAAGGAAATATACAGCTGCACCTTGAGTGGTAAATCCTGGAGCTTTAATGTTGGTTTGTAAATTAGGTAAACTTCTACGAAAAACTAATAACGGTAACCGGGAAACGGAAAAAGAATCTCCAGCGTTATATTTCAATGAATTCGAAATTGATGTGAAAAGACTTCTATGAACCTCAAAACTCCAAATTCGCCCACATCGGTGTAATGTTTTCAGAAGTTGATGAGCTAATTGCAAACGCCTTCTTGCGCCATCATCAAGAACATAACCAACAAAAACCTCTCTTTTAGACTCATGTAAGTAGCCTAAAAAAGAAAGACCTACCACAATGATCCCGAGAAATAAACCGAAAAGGGCAATTGGTTCAGCTTTGAGAATTGAATAAAATGTACTTAGAAAACCCATTCCGGTAGAAAATAGACCAACAGTCATAGCTGCAGTTTTAAAGTTGTTGCTTTTAACACCGCGATCAATTTCCCTGTTAACTGTGTTTTCATCTACTGATTCACTTGTACCATTGGTTAAATTATGGCGTGTATAGGTTGTTCCTTGAGCAGTAACCTGAGCTTCTACAAATTCCGGAGGAGCAGTTAATTTGGTCCATAGAATTTTTAAATGTTGAAAAAAGGTAGCTGCTTCTAAGAACTGCTCATTTCGGACAAAAAAGTCTAAAAACCTTTTGGTTTGTTCATTTTCTGTTTCTGCTTTTCCAACTCCTGCCAGTCCTTGTTCAACATTTGCAAAAAGACCATGAATGTTCGTTGCAAGATACCATTTGCATTGATCGTTAGAGATATATAAGTCTGGTGTCAAAGTTCCGTTTTCGGCAAGGGAAACTAATTCGTCTTTTGAATATGGCCCATAAATTAATCCTGAGTGATCCTTGTAAAACACTCCACTCGATTGATTCATTTCTTTTTGAGATGCTGAGACTAGATCGGAAGAAGATCTTAACTGGGAAGGATCAGCTATAGAAAAAATAAACTTTTCGTTGAATTTTGGGCATGAAACCCTTTTACCTACAATTTCTATTGGACCTTTTACACGTTTTCCGCAGTTAGGGCAAATTGTTCGTTA
>CAZPPD010000346.1:0-6420 GCA_964588185.1 uncultured Alcaligenaceae bacterium
TCCGTTCGATAGAAGTTTCCCCGGGATAAGGGGTTTGTTTAAGTCCTGAAAAAGGGGGGTAATCACGGGGGACGACCAGAGAGCCGACGCCCGATTTGTCATACAAGGCATGGGGCAGCAGCTTGATGAGAGGGTGATAATCCGGGGAAATACGATCTTGAATTGATTGACGGAAATCCGGGAGTGGTTCGAAAGCAAGTATTTTTCCATCTGGAAATACTCGCTCGGCCATAGGAAATGTGTGGCGGCCTTCGTGGGCACCCACATCAATGGCAACATCTCCCGG
Source organism: uncultured Alcaligenaceae bacterium (assembly GCA_964588185.1). Lineage (GTDB taxonomy): Bacteria > Planctomycetota > Planctomycetia > Gemmatales > Gemmataceae > CAZPPD01. The sequence continues at coordinate 287 of CAZPPD010000346.1, forward strand.
GCGGAGAAGCGCTTCGTAGAGTTCCTGAATAGTGCGTTCGTAGTCCATTAATGGAGTCGTCATTTTTCATCCTTGAAATTATCTCCAACAAGACGGTCTCAAGGACCCCCTTGGTTGATCATAACCCGCATTCGCTGGCCGATTCGCAACGGTCTTCCTTCCGGTTCGGTCACTTCAATAATGCATTCCAGGGTGCGAACGTCGTTGAATTGAAATGGCTCTTGGATGATAGATCGCCGATGAGTATACCAGTCGGAAATCGATTTTACTTTCCCCCGCCACTTGTAGGCAGCGGTGGTATCGTCTTCGATAATGGCATCCTGATTGACTTCCAAACGGTTGGCCCATTCCTGCTGAACCTCCGCACGAATAATGCGGGGCAGTTTTGGGCAAAATTGTATGGCCGGGACTTTCGGGTTTGGCCCGAGCACTTCTCCTTGGGTAGCAAAAACCCGCAGCACATTACCGTCGGTTGGGGCTTTTAAGGTGCATTCTTCGACTGCCAGTTTAGCCCTTTCCAACTGAAGTTCTTTGGAGCGAACCTCACATTCAGCTCTGTCAATCTCGAGTTGGGGATCCACCAGCTTCAGTTCGTTTAACTTTTCCTTTTCGACTTGGATCAAGGCTTTCACTTTCTTGATTTGTTCTCGGACAACATTTAGTTGGTGGACATTAATTTGTTCGCTGTCGAAAAGTTGTTTCTGGACCTTTTCCTTTTCCTGAGCGGAAGCCAGATCGTGTTCCAGGGATTTTAGGAATGCTCTTTGCTGTTTGATTTTGCTTTGCAAAGAGGCGGGACCTTTTTGGGCTTTTTCCAGGAGTTTCTGTGCGTCTTCCAGGTCCGCTTCGGCTCTTTTGACTTGGAGGACTTTATCTCGATTATCGATGCGGAGAAGGACATCGCCTTTTTTGACCGTTGTGCCTTCTTCCACGACCCAAACCACTCGGCCGAGTTGCACGGGATACAAGGTGGCAATCCCCGGAACCACATCCACATAGCCAAAGGCAACGATGCCGGCTCCGTCGAAGGGAACGGTTGGTTTTTTCTTCTTGGAACTTTGGGAGATATTTCCCTGGGCATTGGAATAGTTCAATAACAAATTGGCCCCGGTTGCGGTGCCAATGAGTAGAAGGATCCCAAACAGCCACATAACAAAACTGGAACGGGAAAATTTGATCATGATTGCTAACCAGGTAAAAGGGAATCCTTGGTCTTATTATTTCACGAATCCGGGGCTCCTACTGCACGCCGCAGCTTGGGTTCGCCGGAATGACTGTTACCAGGAAAATGATGCTCCAGTATCATTTCGTGACCGGCTTCCACCATTTTGCCGTCCTCCATGTGGAATACCCGATCCACATGAGAGATGATTCGAGCATCGTGGGCCACCACCATAATCGTGGCATTGTTATCATGAGCAGCATCTCGCAAAAGTTCTACCACTTGTTTGCCGTGTTCCCAGTCCAAAGCACTGGTTGGTTCATCGGCAAAACAGAACTGCGGATCTTTTATGAGAGCCAGGCCAATGGCAACCCGTTGTTTTTCACCACCGGAAAGTTGAGCCGGCCGCAGGTGCCCTTTGCGTTGTAGGTTGAGCTTTTCCAGCATCTCTTCCGCTCGTTTGCGGGCTTCCCGAGCATTCGTTCCATTTCCCCAACGCAGAACCATTTCCAACTGTTGACGAGCGGTTAAGGCGGGAAATAGATTATAGCCCTGGAAGATAAAACCAAAGTTCTTTAACCGGAACGCTTCTCGCTGCCGTTCGGACATGGCCCACAAATCTTCATCCATACAGATGACTTCTCCGCTGTCCGGTTTCAGGAGACCGGAGAGGGCAGCCAACAAAGTGGATTTTCCACTGCCGGAAGGCCCCATCAACAAGGAGATTTGTCCCGGATACATATCGATGGACACATCTCGGAGGGCGTACATCTTGGTTTCGCCTGACCCGAAGCTCCGGGTAATATTCCTACCAAGCAAGGACGGGTTGTTGTTTGGTATACCGTTATACATGCCGCTTCCTTGATCGTCGTTTCAGGGTTTCGGGATTCTCTAAAGGCCTATTCCGTTGTAGGAATTCAGTCCGTTGATTCCGCTACCACTTATTCCTTTAGAGGAAGGGGGCTCCCGATTCGACACCCTTCCGGACCTCTTATTATCTTAACAAAGTCGCAGGTTCTACGTGACGCAAAGATCGCAGAGCCGTCACCCCGGAGACCAATGCCATGGTCAAGGTAATGACCACCGCTCCAGAAAGTAACCACCAAGGTAAATGGACTCTGGCCCCCAAATGATTGGCCAGCTGGGCCAAGCCAAAAACCGTCGGCAAGGCCAAGCCAATTCCAATGACTCCAATCCAAAACGATTGGGCCATTACCGTAACCGCCATACGCCATCGAGGAATACCCATGGCACGAAGCACAGCGAATTCTTTCAGCGAAGCAATGGTCGCTGCGTATAAAGTCTGGCTGGTTACCACGGCCCCTACAAGTAACCCCAAAGCAGCCGCGCAGCCAAGAGCAATTCCTGCTTTGGTTTTCGTCAGCCAATGCAGTCTCGATCGTATCGAGAAGTCTTCACTGGTGAAAGCCGACATTTTCTTGGGATATTTCTGTAATTCTTTAACCACTTTCCTTGCCGATTCCGGGCTGTCGCACTTTGCCAGCAAGAAAATCGTATGGTCGGTACTTAATCGCAGCAAAGGGCGGGCCGTTTCCTGGGAACAAAAGATATAAGGGCCTGCTAAACTCTTGTATCCTTTTAGAGTACCAACAATCCGGACCCTGCGGCCATTAATTTCTGCCGACTGACCCACTCTCGACACTCCGAGGCGGCCAAATTCCGACTCGTCTACAATCACTGCACCGGGTTCGGTGAGCAATGCTCGCTCCTCCGGTCCAAGCAATTTCACCGCCCCTAATGCATCCGGCCCCAATCGTGAACCAATCACCAGGCAGAGTTCCGCCCCGCCGGTCGGTTTGTTCCAGTAAGCAAAACCTTGGTAATATTGTTCGATCCGTTCCACTCCGGGTTGTGCCAAGTATGATTGCCAGTAAGAAGGAATCGCTCGGCCTAAATCCACGCTGGGACATTTGGGATGGCCAATCCAAACATCCGCGCTGGTTTCGTCAATCGGCAAGGATGTTATGGAAAACAATCCCAACAGCAAACCGCACTGCAGAGCAATCAGTAAAGCACTGAATGCTACCGCCAACACGCCTGGAAGGTAGCGTTGGCGTTCATGCCAGAGGGTTGCTAGGGAATAGGACATTCGTTCCTCTTGGTGCAAATCTTAGTGAGGTGCTAACGTTGGCAATGCGATCACCAACAAAGTAACCCTCGGTAATCTCTAATCCCTGTAGGGAAGTCTTATCAAATCAGTTAAATACCTTGTGGTTAAGCAGGCATTTTTTCTTTGGCTTCCACCGGCGACCAGCTTGGCAGGTCTGCGAGGCTTCCCTCGATAAAGGTGTGATGCCAAAGTTGGGTTGCCACGACTCCAACCAAACCCATTTCAATCATTACCCGTTGGTTTGATCCTTTACGCATCGAGCGAAATGCTTCTCGCCAATGCAAAACGGCTTCAGGATCAAAGTATTCGGTTTTTTGTAAGGATTCCCGGCTTAATAACTGATCCACAAACCCGCCTCTGGAGTATTCGCCATCGTGGAAGCCGTCAAAAGGAGCCCGAAACATTGCTTTTCGCCGCCAAGCGATGGATTTTGGCACCCAGCGTTCGGCTACCCGGCGGAGCAGGTACTTTTCACAGAACCCTCGCAATTTCAAACGCGGTGGAACCTTGGCCAAAAAGTCAAAGATCTCTTCATCCAGAAACGGGTAGCGGGTTTCCACCGATGAGTTCATGGCTACCCGGTCACCTTTGGATGCCAACAGCAAGCCCGGAAGCATTACTCTGGCTCCCAAATACAGGGAACGATTCAAGGGATGCCAGCGTTGGGCTTTGGTCAAATCCAATTGCAAATCTTCATAAGGTATATGGCCATCCAACCCATGCCACATCTGTTGGGAGAAGAACCGAAGTTTGGTGGTACTAAAGAGCCCATAGATTTCAAACCAGGCATTCGGTCCCCCCACAGCATCTCGGTTTCGCCGGGCAACGTCCCAGGGAATTTTTGGGGCTCCGGTTAACCGCAGGTAAGCTCTTCTCACTAACGGGCTCAGTTTTAGCCCTGGCACCTTATCCAGATAATTTAGGACTTTGTGGATCTTATACCAAGGATACCCGGCCAGCCATTCGTCCGCCCCTTCACCGGTTAAAGCTACTTTGTAACCTTGGCGGTTGACCTCTCGGGCCAGCATTAACAAGGCGGCACAAGCAGTATCGACCACCGGTCCTTCGGCCGCGCGAATTAATTGGGGATAGGTGTCCAATACTTCTCGGCGGCCACATTCCACCACTACGGCTCTGGCCCCAATATGGCGAGCGACCAAATCGGCTTCGCTCGCTTCATTCAAGTCCGGGTCGTTCACCTGAATCGTAAATGTCGGAACTTGGGGAGCGTTGTTGTCCCGTCGTTGCCGCGTTGCCATGGCCACAATCAGGCTGGAATCCACTCCGCCGCTCAGGTATGAGACAACGGGAACATCCGCTCGCAATCTTCTCTCGACCGCTTTGCCCAACAACGATTCAAATTCGTCAACCAGTTGCGGGGTACTCTTGCTGTAGTCCTCTTGCCCTTTGTCGGGAAAATCAATCTGCCAAAAAGCTCGATCCGTTACTTGGGGAGATTCATTTCCCCTACCCGGCTGGATCGTCAGATAATGACCGGGCAGTAATAGCTGCACATCCTTGAAACAAGTGACCGGACCGGGCAGTGCAAAAAAGGTAAACAATTGATTGATGCCGCGTACATCGGGTCGCCGCTGCACCATTCCGGAAGCCAGCAAGGCTTTGATTTCCGAGGCAAATAACAGCCAGTCTCCGCTTTCCGTATGTTGCCGGGTCCAATACAAAGGACAGATCCCAAAGCGATCCCGGGCTAAAATCAATTTCTGTTGGTTTTCATCCCACAAGGCGATGGCAAATTGGCCCCGCAAGGTCTCCAACATTTCTTCCTGATGATCCTCCCATAAATGGGGAATGATCTCCGTATCGCATCCGGTTCGAAAGGTATGGCCTTTGGCTCGTAATTCCTCCCGCCGTTCCACATAGTCGAAAAGCTCGCCGTTATAGACCACATGGATGCTGTTGTTCTCATTGCTCAGCGGTTGTTTGCCATCATATAAACCGACAATGCTGAGGCGGCGTGAAGCCATGGCAATGTGCGGTCGATGGAAGGAACCTTCTTCGTCCGGACCGCGATGGGTCAGCGTGCCGGCCATTTTCTCTACCATTCCCTGGGGAATGGGTGCGGTCTGAGAAAGATTGATAACCCCCGCAATTCCACACATTCAGCAATCCTTTTGTCCGAATCATCGGACTCGAAATTCCAGTTAAGAAACTTGTTTTTCTTCGGCGTAAAGCTTTTGCACGCGTTTGCCAATCAGGCGATCCGTCCATCGCGGAAAGAACTTATTGAATCGCAAAATCCATTTGGCGTCGTTGCCGATGGTTGTTTCGGTTCGGTTCTTTTGGATCGCCTGGATAATCTTCTCCGCTACCTCTTCCGGCGGCATTCCCTTATCAAATTCGATGTTTGCCTTACCGGTACTTTTTAACAAGTTGGAGTGCAAACTCGTTCGGGTGAGGCCGGGGAGTATCAGCAGAATATCGATATCAAAACGGGCTAATTCCCCACGGAGTGCTTCGGTCATGCCACAAAGAGCATATTTACTTGCCGAATACTCTGGCCAGGCCGGCATGGCCCGGCGGCCGCACATGGAGGCAACATTGACCACCGCGGATTGTTGGCCGTCCAATAGGATTGGAATAGCAAGCCGGGTGAGTTCTACCGGTGCGAAGAAATTCACTTCCATTATCTGGCGAAGAATTTCCTCGTTGGAATCCGCGAAGTGGGACCAACTGGCGATACCCGCATTATTGATCAGGACATCAATCCCGCCCATCCGCTGAACCATGGTGTCGAGAATTCGCTGCCGGTCTTCTTCCCGGCTTACATCCGCAGGAATAACAATGGTTTCCACGCCTTCAGCATTTAGTTTCGCCGCTTGC
>CAZPPD010000347.1:0-6417 GCA_964588185.1 uncultured Alcaligenaceae bacterium
TTATCCATTCCCCCACTACTCTCCAAAGTGGAGTTTATTCATGTTAAGGGCCTCTTTTACTTGCTTTGCAACTCTATTGTTCAGTTTGTTCTTTTCCTCTTTCACCATTGCAGAGGAAACTCTTACGCCGGAGAAATTGGACAAACTGGTGGAAAAGGAGATTCCGGATATTTCCAAGGCCCCGGTCGTTAATGATGAGAAATTCTTAACCCGTGTGACTTTGGATCTTATTGGCCGCCAGCCTACTACAAAGGAACTGGATGCTTACTTAAAGAATAAATCGCCGGATAAACGGGCCAAGGTGATCGACCGGCTTTTGGCTTCCGAAGAATATGGAAAGCATTGGGCCAATTACTGGAGCGATACCATCAGCTACCGGGTTCCACCCCCGGAACTTACGTTTCTCTCCTACAAGAACTTCAAGAAGTGGATGGCCGAGAAAATAAACAAGAACGAACCTTGGGATAATATCACCCGGGAATTATTATCGGCAACGGGCAAGATCAAGGCGAACCCGGCGGTTACTTTCATTGGCTACCATCAAGGAAATTCAATCAAGCTGGCATCAGAGACCTCCCGGATATTCCTGGGAGTGCAAATAGAATGTGCCCAGTGCCATGACCATAAGTTTGATGTCTGGAAACGGGAGCAATTCCACAGCTTGGCTGCTTTTTTCGCTCGGACGCAGGCAAAGTTGGGTGGTGCCCAAGATGGCAGCAGTACCACCATCAAAGATGCCGGCAAAGGCGAACACCGCATGCCGGATGCCAAAAACCCGCGCAAACGCGGCAAAACCATGACGCCGGTTTTCCTTCGCGGGGAGAAGCTGAAGCAGGGAATTGGTGATTTGGCACGGCGGAAAGCTTTGGCCAAATTCTTCACGCAAAAGGATAATCCGTGGTTCGCCAAAGCCTATACCAATCGCATGTGGGGAAACCTGATGCGGCGAGGTTTTTTTGAGCCGGTGGATAACATGGGCGAATATCAAGTTCCCGTGTTGCAATCGGTTCACGAAGCTTTGGCCAAACACTTCACGGCCACCGATTTTGATATGCAGGATCTTTTTCGGTTGCTGGCAAACAGTAAGACCTACCAACTGGAAACCCCGGTCGGAACTCAATTTGTTCTGGATGCTAATCCGGCAATCCACAATAAGTTGAATGGAGATGCGGTTTATCAGTCCTTAGTAAATGCCATTGGTCTGCCCAATATCACTCCTCCCAAGCAAAAGAAAACCAGTGCGGTTCGCTTTCCAGTACCGCCGAAAAGTACAAGGGACATCATTGCGGAGAAGTTTGGCTACGATCCATCGCTTTGCCCTGAAGAAATATCCCGGACCATGGGGCAGGCAATGCTCATGATGAACAACAAACAGATCCAAGCTCAGATCAATGCCGACCCCAAGAGCGGAACGTTGCTCAGCAAACTTTTGCAAAGCGAAAAGGATAACGAGAAATTAGTGAGCCGGATCTTTCGCAATGTGCTGGCTCGGCATCCCAGCGAAAAAGAATTAAACATTGCCTTGTCCCATATTCGTACCGTCAATAATCGGGGCGTAGCATTTGAGGATTTAGTCTGGGCGTTAATCAACACGGCGGAATTTACAACCAGACGGTAATAGGATGAACGCCGGCTTTCGAATATGACCTATACCATCAAAACCGCCACTCGCGAAGAGGTTGATCATGCGGTAGCTTGGGCAGCCAAGGAAGGTTGGAATCCGGGTTACCAAGATGCGGAGTGTTATTTTGCTGCAGATCCAACGGGGTTCTTGATTGGATATTTGAGTGAAGAACCCATTGCAAGTATATCGGTGGTGAAATACAGCGATAGCTTTGGATTTCTTGGTTTTTATATTGTCAAACCCGAACACCGGGGAAAAGGACATGGGCTGGAAATCTGGCAAGCCGGTTTGGATTATTTGGCCGGCTGCTCGGTCGGTTTAGATGGCGTGGTCGCTCAACAAGATAACTACAAAAAATCCGGCTTCAAGTTGGCGTTTCGCAATGTTCGGTATGAAGGAGTAGGGGGCGGAGTTAATCCCGGTGATGGGATAATCAACTTGGCTTCGTTGCCGTGGGAAATGGTTGAAGAATACGACCGGCCGTTTTTTCCAGCCAACCGCTCCGAGTTTCTAAAACGCTGGATTAATCAGCCAAATAGCGTAGCCTTAGGAATTCAGAAAGATGATGAGCTAGCCGGCTACGGAGTCATGCGAAAGTGTTTATCGGGATATAAAATTGGGCCACTGTTTGCCGATTCTCCGGAATTGGCAGAAAGGCTGTTTCTAGCCTTGAAATCCCATGCGAGCAGTGCAGACCCGGTTTTTTTGGACACTCCCGAAGTAAACACCGCGAGTGTGCAATTAGCAAAAACTCACAATATGAAGGTAGTATTTGAAACGGCCCGAATGTATCGGGGAAATGAGCCGCAAATGCCCTTAGATCGAATTTTCGGCATTACCTCCTTTGAAATAGGTTAATCTTGCCTCAACTAACCAGGTGAAACGAATGCTGCAACATACATTGGAAAATGTTGGAATCAACAAAGATGGCGTGGTGAATCGCCGCTCTTTTCTGCGCACCTTAGTCGGCGGAACTGCAGCCGCGGGGGCCATTGGTTTGGGATGGCGGGATTTAATTATGGCTTCGGCCAACCAGCTTCGCCGCCAAGGAAAATCGTTGATTCTCTTGTGGATGGATGGCGGCCCCAGCCAATTTGAGACTTTTAATCCAAAGCCCGGTTCCAACAACCAGGGACCAGCCGGAATCATCCGCACCAATGTTCCCGGAATACAATTCGCCGAGTATTGGCCTAAAACGGCTCAGGTGATGGACAAGATCGCTTTGATCCGGTCGATGAACACTCGGGAAGCTCAGCATGACCGTGCCATTCACTTGGTACGAACCGGCTATCCTCCGACCGTGGCCATTCGCTATCCGACCTTCGGTTCCGTAGTGGCCATGCAGCGGGAAGACGATGATTTTGAATTGCCGGCCTTTGTTCGCATCGGCAAACCCCGGATTGCCACCCGGGATGTGGACCAAGGCGTTCTCGGAGTTCGCTATGCCTCTTTTAATGTGGAAACCCCTGGAGAGCTGCCCCCCAATGTTGCTCCGGCAGTTCCCCAGAATGTTTTGCAACGCCGGTTGAATCTGTCGGAACAGTTCGATCAGGAGTTTGCCCTTAATGGGGGCCAAACCGCAGTTTCAGAAAAAACCAACGTTTACAATCGTGCAGGAAGGTTTGTAACCAGCCCCCGATTGGGAGTCTTTGATCTTTCCCAAGAGTCCGACCGGCTACGGGACTCCTATGGGCGGACCACCTTCGGCCAAGGGTGCCTTCTAGCTCGCCGGTTGGTAGAGCAGGGAGTCAGTTTCGTTGAAGTACTCAGCACAGGCAGCCGCAACGACGCCGGCTGGGATACCCACAAGCGTGGTTTCCGGGATACTCCACCCTTGTGTGCCGAAGTCGACCCGGCCTACTCTACCCTGCTCACGGATTTGGCGGACCGGGGAATGTTGGAAAACACCTTAGTGGTTTGGATGGGTGAATTTGGCCGCACTCCGCGAATTAAATCCGATGGCGGCCGGGACCATTACTCCCGCGGTTGGTTGGCAGCCCTTTCCGGCGGCGGTGTCAGTGGCGGCCAAGTCATTGGGGCGACCAATCGGGATGGTACGGCAGTTACCGAGCGTCCCATTAGTGTCCCGGATCTCTTCACCAGCTTCTGCCGGGTGCTCGATCTGGATCCGCACGATCAGTACTACACCTTCGATGAACGGCCAATCCAATTGGTAGAAGGCGGTAATGTAATCGAAGAGTTGTTTACTTAAGAATCGGCGTTATCCACCTAACGCCTTCGAAAGCGTTTACCATCTGGTCTAATTCTGGAACCGTCGTTCGATATCCCAAAATGCAAATTTGAACTGGGTTAAAATCCAGATATTAGAGAATTTCTTTCGACACCAAGTCTTCTGGCCGGTACTCTTTTAATACCTAAAACAAGAAGATTTCACACCTTAGATATTTTTCCCACCCGTTGAAATTTTAGGAGCTGAGTATGAAACTGATTTCAAGATCTTTATTGAGCCTTGCTTTGTTGTTCATCGCCTCGACGGTTTGGGCTCAAGTGGGCGGCGACAAACTCGAGAAGATTAAAGCCGCACTTCCCAGTAAAGCACCGGCACAGCCCAAAAAGGCACGCACTATTCTCGTTTACTCTAAAACCCTCGGATTTCGTCATGGCTCCATTCCAACCGGTGTTACCGCGATCAAACTGATGGGCGAAAAGACCGGGGCTTACACAATCGAGCACAGCGAAGATCCGGCCATGTTTGATGAGAATCGTCTCAACCGCTTTGATGCGGTCTTGTTCTTAAACACCACCGGTGATTGCCTTGCCCCCAAACGGGGGAAACTCAGCAAGTAAGAACAAGTCGCATTGGAAAAACGAAAAGAGAATTTGTTGAACTTCGTCAAGAGCGGCAAAGGCTTTGCTGGAATCCACTCGGCCACGGATACTTTTTACAGTTGGAAGGGCTATGGGGAAATGATCGGCGCGTGGTTTTCCAATCATCCGTGGGGAAATGTTCCGTTAAAAGTGGACAGTCCCAATCATCCCCTCACCACCATGTTTGATGCCAAAGGTTTTTCTTATCGCGACGAAATCTATCAATTCGCTCCCAAAAGCCGGGCCGGTAAATATAAAGGCTACCAGCCTTATTCCCGCAGCAACCTGCGAATTTTGCTTAGCATTGATGCTTCGAAATTCGACAGGAAAGGAGCCCGCCCAGACGCAGATTACGGCATCAGCTGGATTCGGGAGTATGGCAAGGGGCGTGTATTTTACTGCGTTTTGGGACATAGCCATCACACCTATTGGAATGAAAGCGTCTTGCCACATTATCTGGGCGGGTTGCAATATGTCTTGGGAGATTTAGAGGCAGACGCGACTCCAAGCGAGAAAACCAAGTGAGTTAATTGGCTGCGGATTGTTAAATAACATTCCCTGCGGCGAAGCCATAGACCAACCAAGCCCAGGCAGGGGCGCCGCGAACCGGCGCACCCTGGGACTACTAATTTGAAAACCTCTTCGAGATTTGTTTCACGAGCCAAACTCATCTACCTCGCCGTACTTTGTCACAATCACGAGTGAAAGTCTGAATTTTTACAACATTATGGTTAAGTCCTTGATATCGTGTACTGTGTAGTATATACTACACATATGAACGATTTCGGTGAGTACTTGCGTAAATGCCGCGAAGATCGCCGCGAGGTAGATCCAACTTTCTCCGTTCGCCAATTGGCATCTCGGGTTGGCATTGAGCCTTCGTATCTGAGCAAAATCGAGCGCGGCCAACAACCGCCGCCATCAGAACAAACGATCGTTCTGCTTGCCCGCGAATTGGAAGAAGACCCGGATGTGTTATTAGCCTTGGCGGGAAAAGTTTCGCGGGAATTGCAAGCCATCATCCGCCGCCGCCCGAAATTATTTGCGGAGCTGATTCGACAATTAAAAGACATTCCTGATCATGCCGTGTTGCGCTTGGTGCGTGAAGTTCGTGATGGGTATTGGTAGGGTCTCTTTGTGATAAAGGAGCAATCGATGATCGAGTTGAATAACAACCTATTGAAGTTTTCCTTCCCAGAAATCCATCCGCAAGCAGAATTGAGGATTCAGTTTCAACGGACGCTGAGGATTCCCGACGACAACAAGACCTATCCCTTGCCGCCGGGCTTGGGAGCATTCCCCCTGAGCCACATCGACGATTTCGCTGAAAACGTGCCCGCACCTTGGCTTCAGCACGGGGGTGTGATGCTACCTATGTACCAATCGGAAGCCATGTGGTTGTTGTTCTCCTCCAAGTCGATATCGGAGCATTGGCATTCCTATCCTTTTGCCATCAAGGTCGCCACCGGCAAGCAGTGCGCGGTGAGCGGAACAACTTGGCGGGAAGGATTGCAGCGGTGTCCCCAGAATTATCTGGTTGCTCCGACACAACCATGGTTGGACGGCTATGTAGTAGAAAGAGGGCTTATCCGTCAGTTTGTTGCCATGCCGCTTGGGTCGGGATATTCGGCCGAAGAACAAATCACTGGCAAGGCAGAGCATGGCGGTCTGCAGCTTGCGGTTTATCCGATGAAGCGCGGAGTATTTGAGCGGCGATTTCCTAGAGCCAAGAGAAAGATGCGAAAAGAACCGATTACCTACTCGGGGGCACTCCGTTGTTCCGCAGTCGTACCTGATATGGGTCTTGCACCCGGTGGGCGGATGCGCCAAGAAATATACGACGATCCTTTTGATGCTGACGACTGGGAGACGGACACCACCAGCCGATGCTTTGTGCATTTGTGCAATTCCCTGGTGTGGCATTCGATTACCGGCTTCCAACCCCCCCATCCCGCACCAACTGC
>CAZPPD010000348.1:0-6403 GCA_964588185.1 uncultured Alcaligenaceae bacterium
AAGGTGAGGGTTTACAACGTATCATCGAAGCTTGCGGCACTTCCAAGGACGCCTTTCAATTATTGATGCTCGAACACCTCGACACACTGGCCAACACAGCCGCTCAGGCCATCTCCAATATCAAGTTCGACAAGGTCATTGTTTGGGAAGGCGGCCTTTCCAACGGCAACGGCGCCAGCAATACCACCCAATTCCTACAAAGCATGGCCCGAGGTTTGCCGCCCATGATGCAGATCATGAAAGACATCGGCGGTGTCGAGTTGCCGGAATACATCGCTCGTTTAAATCCGGAAAACCAAGCAACCGAAGAGAAGAAGGATACCGAGCCGCAAAGCAATGGCTCCAAAGCGGAAGAGGAAAAACCCCATCACAAATCGGACAAAAAGCCGGAGAAACATAAGAAGTAGATCACTCAGGCTTCCGAACAACGTTTAAGGAGTTCCATGTTTCCCCTCCCACATGGAACTCTGTTATTTTCCAGTGATCCTACCAATAATGGTTTCCAGGAATAACCCGGCAACGGCCGACCAATCATATTGCCGCACATGAGATTGCCCGAAAGAACCAAATTGATGCCGTTTCTCCTGATCTCCAAGTAACCCAATCAGAGCCCCTGCCAATTTGTTGACATCTCTTGGCGGCACTAATAATCCCGCTTTGCCATGAGGGACCACTTCCGGAATTGCCGCCGCAGTCGTACTCACAATGGGCAACCCGCAAGCCATCGCTTCCAAAAACACAATCCCAAAACCCTCCTGAATACTTGGCAGACAAAATACATCCGCTTGGTGGTAATGCTGAAGCACATCTTGGTCATTCGATAAAGCTCCAAGGAGATGTACGGAATCTCCAAGTCCAAGCCTCTTTTACCAGGAATGCAATCGATCGAGTTCAGGGCCGTCTCCAATAATCAAAGCTTGAACCGCGGCTATTTCTTTTCGGACCAAAGGCATCGCCTGCAACAAATCCACAATTCGTTTCCGTGGGTACTGTTTGGCAACACAGAGGATCGTCCTGCCATTCTTGCGACTCGTCTGCGACCTTGGTAATTGCCAACAGGATAGATTGATCCCTTCCGGGACAATAGGGATTCGCTTTCGCGGAACCCCATAATGACGGATCACTGCTCGCCGGCAATACTCACTGGTAGTGAAAACCAAATCCGCATTTCTTGCATTTCGCCGTTCCAAACAGGAGAGCCCTTGGAGCAGTAAACGAACCCTTCCCTTTTCCTGACGAGCCTCTTCAGCGAGGACTCCTTTGATGCAAACCACATAAGGAATACGGCTTTTAACGGTTGAGTAAAGAAAGCCATCGATATCAAACCCTACTGCTAGGTCGAAAGCTTGTTGTTGCAAAATTCTGGGCAGTTTCCGGTTAAACCACAATCTCCGCAGGAGAATATTGGCCGGTTTTTCATTGGTCGGGGAGATTCTCGTGACTTGATGTCCCTTATCCTGCAAAGCTTTTTGCAGACCGCCGATTCCAACGGCAGTTCCGCTCCCTTCGGCACTGGATTGGAACCAGGTATCAATAAAAGCAATGCGAATTTTTTGTCTCTCGAAAGCTCATAAATTAGAATTGTTCACCAGACGAACAACAATCCCATTGTTTTCTTGCCATCACCAAAATTGTATGTATAGTCAGGCAAGAGAAATACTTTGTTGCACTAATACCTCCCCATTGGAAAGGTAGAGAAGGAAAACACTTATGGGTTACAAGCAAACGCCGTCGCATCGATTTGGAAAAACCTCCTTCCACCAGATTGGTTTGGTCCGCGGACAATTTGGAAACGTGCCCATGGAGAAATGGGTTCCCTTTCTTCAAGATACCGGCTTTGACGGTTGGGAAGAAGCATCCTGGGAATTGGACCTGGACAAATGTGAAACCGACGCGGGGGCGGAAGCATACGCCAAAGAACGAGTCACACTGGCTCAACAGCATGGCCTGGAAGTTTTCACGGTTGCTACCCACTTGCAAGGGCAGGCTCTGGGAGATGAACCCAGCGCCAAGACCTTGCAATTGATGGGCGGAGAAGCCGTTGAAGCCTATAAATCCTGGCGATCGGCCGGGAATACTCCCCCGAAACAAGATCCCTATTACGTTCCCGCTGAAGTTGGCAAGTTGATCCACCAACAAGCCACCAAAGCATTGGTAAACTCGGTACGTTTGGCCCACTACCTGGGCAAACACCAGGACCGCAAAGTGCCGGTGCCCGGATTTGTTGGTTCCCCGGCTAATTGCTGGAGCCATTTCTTCTTGTTCCCACCGCTGCCGAAAAACATTGGCGGCTACGATATTCCCGATGTCCGCAAACTCAGCCTGGATCTGCTGGTGGAACGCTTTGCCCCGGTTTTTGATGCGTGCAAGAAATACGGGGTAACTTTTGATCTGGAATGCCACCCCAGCGAACGAGCCATGGGCGATCTTGAATCCGCCAAGGATTATCTGGAAGCCTTGGATAAGGCGGGTTATGCTGAAGTGACCGGTTTCAATCTGGATGGTTCTCACCTGGAATGGCAAGGAGTTTCGGTCATCCAATTTATTCGCGAGTTTAGCGAACGCATTCACTGCGCCCACATTAAGGGTGTCCAAGTAATTCGCGAACATACCCGCGGGGGTTTATTGGGTGGACACCGAGATATGGGCCATCCCTACAATGGCTGGAATTTTGTTACCGCCGGCAGTGCCCGCGATGCCAATAGTGTCGAAGAAATCATGATTGAACTCAACCGGGTCGGCTATGACGGCGCGGTCAATATCGAATGGGAAGACAACGACGCCGAACAACACGCCGGAGCCAAAGCCGCCTTGGCGAACGTTCGCCGGGGAGATTTGCCACCCAGCCACATGAAGCATGATGACATGCTCAAGGCATAACCTTGATGGTAGCTCTATTCCCCGGAATTCAGCGGAGCCATGCAAAAACCTAGCCTCAAATGTTGCCGAATCTTGATATTCGGCCAAGCCTCAATAACTGAATTCTGGCGAATTCAGCTACCAATGAGACTGAATTTTCAGATTCAGATTCCCACTTAATGAAAGGATTAACCATGACCAAACTGAATCGCCGTAACTTTGTGAAGAGCACTTTGGCTGCGGCAGCAACCGTCACGATTGCCGGAACCAAGTCCTCCGGCATCGTGCTGGGTGCCAATGAAATAATCCGAATCGGTGTCGCCGGGATTCATGGCCGAGGCCGCTCGCACATGGACGCTTTCGCCCGTATGGACGGCGTTCAGGTCTCCTACCTCATCGACCCCGACAGCCGGTTGTTCGAAAGTAATGTTCGCCGGGTCAATCAACGCGGCGGCAATACTCCTCGTACTGTCCAGGATATTCGCCAAGCACTGGAAGATCGCAACTTGGACGCCATTTCCATCGCCACTCCGAATCACTGGCATTCCTTGATGACCATCTGGGCGTGCCAAGCGGGTAAGGACGTCTACGTCGAAAAACCCTGCAGCCACAATGTCCACGAAGGCCGCGTTGCGGTGCAAATGGCTCGCCGCCACAACCGCATCGTCCAACACGGAACCCAAAGCCGCAGCAGCAATGGCTGGGCCCGTGTGGTGGAAGTGATCCGCTCCGGTCAACTGGGACGGCTGCTGGTTTCCCGCGGTTTGTGCTACAAACGCCGCGGAAGTATTGGCACCCGCCAACCTTCGGATGCCCCCAACGGTTTGGATTTCAACATCTGGCTTGGGCCGGCTCCTCAGCAACCGCATCACGGGAACCTGGTGCATTATAACTGGCACTGGTTCTGGGATTTCGGCAATGGCGACATCGGCAACCAAGGGGTCCATCAAATGGATATCGCCCGGTGGGCCATTCCTAACGCCGCGTTGCCCCAAAGTGTAATCAGCTTGGGCGGCCGCTTCGGCTACGAAGACCAAGGGCAAACTCCCAACACGCAGATTGCCATCTATGACTACGGCCAAACCAAGTTGGTCTTTGAGGTCCGAGGACTTCCCGACGATGGCTACCGCGGTCAGCGCATCGGCAACATTTTCCACTTGGAAGAAGGCACCATAGTCGGCAACAATCGTTTCTATCCGCGCAATAGCAACACCGCAAGGTCGTTGCCAAGCGTAGACAATGTCCGCCGGGGACCGGGCAGCGGTCCTTTCGGCAACTTCATCGCCGCTGTCCGAAGTCGCCGCCATCAGGACCTCAATGCCGATATCCTGGAAGGCCATTACTCCAGCGCTTTGTGTCATCTGGGCAATATTTCCTACCGTTTGGGTGAACAGCAGCCCTTCAACCCGCGCACCCGAGCAATTCGCGGCAATGAAGTCGCCACGGAAGCCCTCGGCCGGATGGAAGAGCACCTTCGCGGCAATGAGGTTCGCTTGCAGGATGTAACTTGCCGCGTGGGCCCAATGCTGCGGTTCAATGCCCAAGAAGAACAGTTTGTCGGCAACGACCGGGCGAACCAATTACTAACGCGGAATTACCGGGCACCCTTCACTCTGCCTGCGAATTCTTAATTTGCGCTTTCCAATCATCTTTTTTGTGGCATGCTCATCCAGAGATGGGCATGCCACACTTTTATCTGCTGCGTAGTGTAATTTTTCTCCTTATGGCCACTCATCGTCAAAATGCCATCTCCATCTGGAAAGCCGCTGTTGATGCCGCTCGTCCGGAAACGCTAATTCCTGCCGCTTTTAAGAATCCTGATTATCCTCTAGTCCAATTCCTGGAAAATGCCGAACGAATTATTGTGGTCGGAGCCGGGAAAGCCGGTGCCGCCATGGCAGCCGTAGTCGAAAAAGAATTGGCGGATCAACTCACCAAAATCGAAGGCTGGGTAAATGTTCCCGGGGGTAGTAAAGCAACAACTCAACGAATCCAATTGCATGAAGCCCGTCCCCTTGGAACCAATCAACCCACCGAAGAAGGAGTCCAAGGAGCCGAAGAAATCCTCCGCTTAGTTGCCGGCGCAGGTCCAAATGATATCGCCCTCTGCTTGATCTCCGGAGGAGGATCCGCCCTTTTACCGGCACCTGTCGAAGGAGTTTCATTAGAAGACAAGCAACTGGTCACCAAGCTCCTACACCAATGCGGTGCTACCATCAATGAAATGAACGCAGTCCGAAAACATCTCAGTCGCATAAAAGGCGGCCGGTTGGCACAAGCATTTTCCGGCAAAGCCCTGTTCAGCCTGATAATTTCTGATGTAATCGGCGACCCGCTTGACGTAATTTCCTCAGGGCCGACTGCTCCAGATTCGGCAACCTTTGCGGATGCCCTTGGAGTACTCCAGAAGTATCAACTGCTTGCCAAAACTCCTCCTGCCATCCAAAAACACCTGGAGTCGGGAGTTCAGGGTACTCTACCCGAAACACCCAAAACCCTTCCCGATAACATCCACAACTTAATTCTTGGCAACAACGCCGAGGCATTGGAAGTAGCACGCGTCAAAGCCGAAGCACTGGGCTACCCGGTTTTAAACCTCGGATCTTACCTTGAAGGCGAAACCAAAGAAATCGGCGTTGCCTTGGCCGGATTGATTCGCAGTATTCACCGAGATGGTATTCCGGTTGCTCCCCCGGTCTGCTTGCTTAGTGGCGGGGAAACCACCGTTACCTTGTCGGAAAACCATGGCCTTGGTGGCCGCAACCAAGAAATGGTGCTTGCCATAGCCAACAAATTAGGTCTGGAGGAAATGCCTGGAACGGTAGTTCTTTCCGGAGGAACCGATGGAGAAGATGGCCCGACCGACGCCGCGGGAGCCATCGCCGATATGGAGACCTTGCAGAAGGCGGATGCCCTTGATCTGAACCCTGCTGACTTTTTAGCTCGGAATGATGCTTACCATTTCTTCGGGCAAACCGGGGATTTGCTGAAGACCGGATTGACCCAAACAAATGTCATGGATGTGCGGGTGATCCTTCTGTTTCCCCCTTCATCCACAAATTAAATAAGGACTTCTGAAATGAAACATTGGCTATCACCATCATTATTAATGCTCTGTGCTCCTTTGCTAATTGCCCAAGAACTCCCAACGGACAATCCAATTGCCAACTACAAATTGCAATGGGGAGATCAAATTCAATGGGCGAATGTCGTCAACATCAAGAAGTTTAAAGGGAACAACTACAACGAAAAGTTCACCGCTGCTCAGGAAGCCTTGGCCAACAAAGAAGGAGGAGTCGTTTATTTACCCGCAAGGACCAAAAAATTTTCCGACCACTTTAAAAAAAAAAATTCAAGAGTGGAACGAGCCAGCAGTTGTTGCTAATTATCAACCGAGAAGTTTCTCATGTTCTACGGTAACTTTTTCCGCAACCGCAACGAAGAAAACAGGCACATAGACATACAATATTCAAATTTAGATTTACATTTTTGGGGGCTCGGTGGAACGATCGCCGGTGGCAGGCACGGAATCAGTTGGATTCAC
>CAZPPD010000349.1:0-5722 GCA_964588185.1 uncultured Alcaligenaceae bacterium
AAAATGCCGAGCGGAGTCTCAATACCATTGGCGGTAATCTTGGCAGCGACGGTGGTGGTAAGGGCATTGGTGGCTTCGTCATAGATGTAGCGGACAAGATGCTGGACCCCGATGGGTAAGGTGCTCTTTTTAGGAGCTGGCTTTTTCTTTTCTTCCTTCTCGTTGGCGGCTAATTTCTCCAGCGTCTTTTCATCAACCTCACCGGAACTTTGGCCGCGGGCTTTATCCGAACCGATTTTACTGGAGGCGAGGGCAACTTCTTTGTAACCTTTGCGGGCTGAGGTTTTTTGGCTGTAGATGGATTGGTAAATCTTTTCGGCTTCGATTGCCATTTCGGCATAGCGGCATTCTTTTTGGCCGGCGTTGGGATTGGTTTCCAAGTCATCGGTACGGCCATAATGGGTAAAGACACGGAATACGGTCTTCCCCTCATGATTTCCCTGATGGAGTTCGATCGCATAATACTTGTTGTGGTTGGTTTTCAGGTCCGTCACTTGAAGGACCGCTCTTTTGACAATTTCATAATCATCCGGAAACGAGGGCTGGCTCGCATCGTCATACTTCCAGGCTTTTACGGAAGGCATGGGCAACTTTCCTCGAAATGAAATTGAGAATAGAATTGGCTGACGTGAAAAATGTAACAGAGGAATGGCCTGTTTGCAAGCTACCTGTTTTGACCTCTTGAGATTAGAAAGTAGCCGAATGCAAGAAGAGGTGAGCTACATTTGTGATTCGTGTGGGGAGGAAATCGTGATTCCAGTCGATTTCTCTGCAGGCGACTATCAAGAGTTTGTGGAAGATTGTCCGGTGTGTTGTCGTCCCAATGTCATTCATCTCGAGATCGATGAAGAAGGCATCGTCCGTGCGTGGGCTGAGTCAGAATAGGGGAGTTATTAATAGCCGTTTCCTGGTCGAACGAGGGTGGGGCGACTCGTCTGATCATCTTTTGGAGGTGGTCTTTCTTTTCCATCGGGTAAGCTCTTTGGCTAAATGGACAGTCTTACCCTTTGGCAGCGAAAGGGTAGCAAGACCACCGGGCTTTACCATCCAAGAAATGGTGGTGCCATTCCTCAGTTTAATAAAACCAGTCCTGTTCTCTCCAGCAATGTGGCTGTAACCATGATGCCAATGAGCTTTTGTCACTTGATGCCATTTGGTCAGGACTTCGTTGATGGTCTTTCGAGTAATTTTGTATTTTGGGAAGTGGGACCGAGGCGGAACGGGGTTCGCTTTAAATACCAGGATGTCACTAGGTGATGGAATGCGAATTTTAACTGGTTGTTCGCTGTTTTTATTAGGTGTTGATGCAGCAGGGATACCTAGGGCAAACACTAACACTGTTGTCATCAGATATTTAACCATCGGTTTTCTCAAAAATGACTGGCGTTAAATGTGGGAGTCACCTTTTCTTACATTTAGACGATTCCGTGGGGTTTGGGGATTTAACCTTGCGAAAATTGTTTCCGGTTCTAGGTGTGCAATGCCCCAACTTGAGCACCAGTTTATGGCACCAAGGGCATGACTTGGGTCAACAACATCACAATTGG
The DNA here is from genome assembly GCA_964588185.1 of uncultured Alcaligenaceae bacterium. Taxonomy (GTDB): domain Bacteria; phylum Planctomycetota; class Planctomycetia; order Gemmatales; family Gemmataceae; genus CAZPPD01. The sequence goes on from CAZPPD010000349.1 coordinate 1,548, forward strand.
TAACCCGGCCAGCCCCATTAAAACCAAAGTGATCGTCCAGCTCTTGAAGGTCTCCCCTTCCGTCAAGCCTCCCATTTTGCACACCACCCAGAATCCGCTGTCGTTCATCCAGGAGGCAATCTTGGAGCCGACGCCAATTGCCATCACTAGGTAGACAGGATGGTATCCCAAATATTCGGCCATCAATGCACTGTTGATGGGTTGGCCCGGATACTCGGACTGTAAACGGGAAGTAAGAATGGCCATGAGCAATTGCGAAGAAGTTATCATGGCAACGGTGCCGGAGCCTTGGGCTACCTTGAACAACACCGCTAAGGACCAAGCAAGAACAATTAGCGGAAGGTTAATGGAATCGGAAAAGGCTTCGAGCGAATCTCCTACGCCGATATTCTTCAGCATGCCGCCAAAAGCACCCCCGGCACTGGTGATTAACAGAATCATTCCTGCTTGGTCCAAGGCATCAGTGGTAAAGATGCTCATCTGACTGCGGGAAAGTTTCTTCTCACGAGCCACGATCACCATGGAGACAATCGCCGCAATCAACAGGGCGATGGCCGGCGTTCCAATGAATTGCAGGATGGCCAAGGGTGTCACCGAGATCGAACCTATATTGAAGGCCGGATTGATAGCCGGATTGCCCTGGGTCAAAGTACTGAAGATTGTCTGAGACGTAATGAACAGGACCGGCAACAGAATTGGCAAAACGGAGGTAAACAAGCTGGGAAGTTCCTTGTCTTCCCTCTTGGATCGTTCTTCCAACTCCTCCAAAGTTACGTGTCCGGCTTCGCGAAGGGGGACCGGCATGGCTTTGTTGATGAAAGCCGCATAGCAATAACCCACAATCGCCAGTGGGATACCGACCAGGATGCCGATCATGATGGTGTAGCCGAGATCGACTTGCAATTCCTCCGACATAATGATGGGGCCGGGAGTGGGTGGCACCAAGGAATGGGTGATAGCTCCGCCAGCCCCGATGGCGGTGATATAGAGCAGGTAGTTCTTCCCGGTGCGAATGCGGAGAGCTTTGGCCAACGGCACTAGCAAAAGGAATACATTGTCGAAAAACACCGGAATGGAAAGACAAAATCCGCTGGCCAGCAAAGCCGCAGGTGCCATGCGTTCCCCAAAGAGCCGCGTGAAAAAGCGCACGATGCGGTCGGCTGCCCCACTCTCCATTAACGCCTTGCCAATGATGGTGGCGAAAGCGATTACCAAGCCTACCTTGCCCATGGTGGTGCCGAAATCCGAAGCGACCTGCATAGGGGCATTGAATAGACTTAACAGCGGCGATGTGGTTGATCCATCGAGAATGACCTTCGGCGAGAGGAAGCCCACCACTAGTGCTGCACCAATCAAGGCCAGAAAAGCATTTATCTTCAGGTAAAGAATCAGAATAAAGATGACCAGAATGCCAATCCCCAAAAGCACGATAGGATAGGGATCGAACGGCTTCTGAATACGTGTGGCATAGACGCCATTTCCCAAGGTGAAATACAACGTATCCCCTTCGGTCCCACCGAAGGCACAGTCGCCATACCCTTGAGTGGGAATTGTGGCTAGATATTCTCCCTTGATGCTGAAGACTTGAATACCATCCGGGGTGCTGACATATAAATTACCTTTGCGATCAATCGTGAGTCCTTTGCCGCTGATGAAATTGGCGGACATTCTCAAGCCGGCAAAGACTTTGCCACTAGCAACTTCGCCAGGAAATTTGGTCGGAACAAACTCTTCTCCTTTGGCTACTTCGTCCGCGGATTGAGGTTTGATCCGGTAAGCCATGACCACCGGTGCTTTTCCCAACACGACATATAGGTTTTTTCCGTCGTGGGAGATGTCTACGCCTTCTGGAGAAACCAAGTCGCTGAGGACCTTGGATATTTTCTTATCGGGAGAAATGTAATAGACCGCTCCGGCTTTCGGATCGGAAAAATAGACTCCGCCTTTTTTGTCCGCGGCTAGATAAGCAACTTGCTGGAAATTCTCGCCCTCAAATTCTTCCGCGAGAATGGTGATTTCCTTGGTTTTGATGTCGATGGACACAACCTGATTAGGCTCCCGGAAGGTGGCGAACAACACCCCCTTGGGATGATATTCAAGGCCGAATGGCTTTGTTTGGGTTTCCAGAAAAAACTGGGTTTTTGCTTGGGAATCAATGCGATTGATCACCCCAGCATCGGGCACGGAGAAGAAAACCGTCCCCTGCAAATCCGCGGTAACCCCGGCCGTTGATTTTCCAGCCTTGGAAATCTCAGCGGGCGTTTTGGCAGAGCCGACCTTGGGAATTATGGTTTCGACTTGAGCCTGCAGCGTGGAGAACGAGAGCAATCCGAGGAAGAGAGAAAGATACACTTTACCCACAACAATACCTCCGCACGACTTTATTGGATGGGGCCATGATAGCGGGGGATTGTATGGTCAGCAACTTTATTGAAGGGATTTCTTGCGGCTCATCACAGGTTCGGGGAAGTATCCTCGAGCGGACCATTGAGCGCCTTGGGGAATACGCCCCAAGTTTCCAGTAGGTCGCCTCGGGGGGACAAGGGACTTAATTGTCCGGGGTAAGAAAAATCGGCATGTCCAGGGATAAGATCGTAAATAGGGAAATGCAGCCAAATTGGCGGCCTAGCCTATCAACAGCCAAAGTTTGGTCTATGGTAAAATCCAACGAAAAGTTAACATCCACCCAAAATGCCGGTTTTTAACCACAGAGGTGCTAACTCCTTTTGGGATGGTAAGGATGGAATTCCAAAGAAAATACGAGTTAATAGTCTGGGATTTTGATGGAACCTTGGCCAATACTTTGGCTACCGGTTTGGAGATCTATAATCAACTCGCATCCCGCCATGGATTTCGATGTGTGGAAGACCCCAATTCAGTCCGCAATCTGGGCACGACCACCTTCCTCAAGGAACACGGCATTCCCTGGTACAAAGTGCCGGGGCTGATCAAAGAATTCTTGGCGATTCAGAAGAAGACCATCCAGGATGTTCCCTTGTTCCCCGGCATTGCCAATGTGCTGCAGAGATTCCGCGAACAGGACTTGCGGCTGGGTGTGCTTTCTTCCAACTCTTCGGAGAATATAACCCGCTGTCTCAAGGGGAATGGGGCTTTGGAATATTTCAGTTTTATTCGCGGCTATTCTTCTTTGTTCGGTAAAGCCCGTGGATTAAAACGGCTACTGCGAAAACAAGGTTTGGATTCCGCTCGAGTTCTTTATATCGGCGATGAGGTGCGAGACATTGAAGCGGCGCGCAAGGCGAAAATCGACATTGCTGCCGTAACGTGGGGATTTAACTCCCCAGAAACCTTAATAGCACACAAGCCGGATTATGTGATCCACCATACGGATAAACTGATGGAAACCATCATACAACAAGCCGAGCCTAGCTAGGAGATTGAAAAGGGAGATTGCCGGCGAACGCTTCCATGCGGGCAAGGATTACTTTCTTGATGCGGCGATACAAACTGGTGAAGAACAACGGCGGCCACAGGAGATGTCCGAATTGCACCATCTGGAAGGATTGAGCGCGGACACCGGGGTTTCCAGAAGTTGCCTCATAGAAATACATCAAAATGGCTCCTCCTGCCAATACGATCAATCCCAAGAGTTGCAGAATTAGGGCGATGGTGAGATATTTTTGCAGGGGAGCCAATTCCGCGGCAAATGTTATGCGTGTGGAATTCCCGCCTTGGGAATCAAAACGGAACCAACCCCGCTTTATTGTTCTCGAATATCCATGGGAGTTTGCCGCTCCGCTAGCCCCGATCACTTCAAATCCAACTTCTTTATCTGTTCGGCCGAGAATCTTGACCGGACCAAACAGAGTCAAACTATCCCGGGCCAACACTTGAGCCGCCTTTTCGGCTAATGCTGCCGGTTGTCCTTCCACCTCCACATTTCCGAAGGTCCAATCCCGGGAATTGACCTCCTGCAAATGTAAGTCCCGCAAACCGGAATCTTCGGAAAGTTGATCCTGAACCAGAGTCGCCCGCAAGTATTGCACACCAAAAAGCCAGACAACAAATGCCACTCCGGCAATCGAGAACAAAATGGTTTGGGACATTTCGATGTTCATATTAATTGGATTTCTACCAGGGAGTTGAATGAGGAATTAGGGTTTGGAGTCCGGCAGAATTCTTGCGATTCCACCTACCATTGTAGTTTTCAAGGA
>CAZPPD010000349.1:5732-6397 GCA_964588185.1 uncultured Alcaligenaceae bacterium
GGGCTAATCCACCGGCAAGAAAAATACCAGTTACCAGGAATAGGGAGACGTTATCCCACCATCCCTTAACTCGTACAAGCAGAATTATCCCCAGAATCAGCTACTATTTCTTATTAAACTTCATCCATTCCAAGAACCGGCTTCAAGTCTTCTGAAACCCATAGACGATCGATTCTAGGTCGATACCCCAGCGGTCTGAAATCTGCTCCACGAGGCCAGGCGGAGGAAGGTAAGTAACTCATGCAATCCTGGCGACTGACAATTTTCATTCTTTCTCTCTCCTTATCGGGATTCCTTGCGAACACCGTCTACGCCCAGGGTACTGAGTCGCAACTTCTGTTCTCGAAATACCGCCACTTTCGCATTCCCTTCTCCGCCGGTCCGGGCAAGAAAAATCTTCGCCAACTGCAATTATTTTACTCGACTGACAATGGAGACACTTGGCAGCCCTCTTCCATTGTGCCCCCCGAACTAAAACACTTCCGTTTCCTGTGCGATCGCGACGGACTCTATTGGTTCTCTGTGCAAACGCAGGATAAAGACGGCAAATACTTTCCCGAATCCATGGATAATGCCGAACCAAGTCTCAAGGTATTGGTGGACACGCTCCCGCCGGAAGTACAAATTCAACCACTGATTCCGCGCCGAGGTCAGGTTGGCGTCTC
>CAZPPD010000350.1:0-6395 GCA_964588185.1 uncultured Alcaligenaceae bacterium
TCTCGGTTTCTTCGAGCACCACGCCGGCGAGCGATTCCTTCGACCTCCTCCAGTACCTACACAACCGGAAGGAGAAGTTCCTCGCCCTTTTCGGTCTCCACTTTGGTGGAAGCAATGGCAGCCACATCACTGAACAAGTCGTCGATGTTTTTGTCCGAGCGACCCAACCATTCCGATAATAATTCGGACACCTTGACGCGAATAACTCGCGTCCCTAAATCCTTGCGACCGGTTCTTTCGACCAACATGCGATTGAAGGCGTGGAGTACCGCCCGGATAGTCAAAGTTTTTCCGCAACCACTAGGTCCGGTGAGTAGCACCGAAAACCGTGGACGTAGGTCAAACCGCTCCAATAGGTCGGGACGGAAGAGGAGGACCTGCAGTCGGCGAAGCATATAGTCCAAAATCCAGTGGGGATTGCCGATGTCTCGCTCGGCTATTATTTCGGGAACGTTGGAATTGTCGAGAAATCGATGGCGGAAGTCGGTATCGGTAGGTACTACGGAGAAAGCAAATTGACGACGGGGGCAAGCAATTATTTTGTCTCCCGAACGCAGCTTTCCTTCCTGCGCTGCTTCCAGCACCTCGCGAGAAGCAAACAGCAGTAAGCGGTCATTTTGCAAGGTGGCTTCGACTAATTTCTTCTCAGGGAGATACCTTAAAAATGTACCTTCTTGACCCGCTCCCGGCAATTCATCCGTTGCTTCCAATACCATACTTCCTCGATTGTCGAGATAGACCGTATTGCCGGGTTCCAGGTTTTCTAGTTTGACGCGTGGATGTAAAGTTGGAAAACGCTGTTGACCATCAGGAGTTACCACTAACACTCTTGGCGTTGGGGTAGGGAGATACTCTTTCGTCTCCTTAATGTAGGTGGCCGGGCGAACAGGACCTTGGTCAAATTCCGAGAGCACCTGGTTGTAGTGCTCCTTCATTTGCAGGACCTCTGTTTCCGGAGATTTGTTTTGAAATTTCTGAAACAAGTCGACCAAGACGCTTTGCTGTAGGTTTGGATCGTTGTTATTAAAAAGGACATCGAGCAATAATTTAGCGCGGCTCTGGGGGGGTTTTTTGCCGTCGAGAAGCAGGTTTCTAATCGCCATGTTGGGGTTTTTGGCGAAAGGGTTTGGCAGTGTGGCCACAGAAGAGTCTCCTTTTTTCTTCGCTGCCTTGGGTTTGTTGGGCTTAGCACTTTTCATTAGGACCTCAGTCACCAGTGAATGCAGGAGTTGGATATGGTCTTGCCAGGTTATCGAGTCGGCCTCGATAATCCCGGTACCAGCAACAGGGAACACTGGGATCTGTAAACTGACCTGAGTTGTCTTGTCTCGTTTGCGTTTCCTATCGCCTTGCCGAGATTGAATTCCGTACATGAAAGGATCAATCCGTTATTTCTTAGAGACAGAAGACTGGGCGGGTTGGTTCACGGTTTCGAAACAAATTCAAATTAGTTTCGAATGTTCGAATTCACCCCCTTCCACAATCTCCAACAAAAAATTCCCATTTCTTGGCACAGCTAAAAATTTCGACCTATAGTTTCATATCGGTCTGCGCGGCTGCCCGTCCGCCGCATACCTTTCTTTCCAAGCACAGGAAGATCTGCATGTCTGCGAAGTTAAAATATTTCCTCTTCAATACTTTTTTGGCGGTTTTGGTTTGTGGCTGCGGGTCTTCGGAACCGGAGAAAAAGCTGGAAACGGCGGTTTCCCCGCGCTTGGAATCGCCAATCGAGTTGGAAGGTCCCATTAAGATTTCCTTGGCCAAATTACTGAAGGCCTCCCGCTCGGAGTTAGCCCACAAGGCCGACATCTGTTTGGGCCAAATTAAATACGAATTAAACCGCGATTTAAAGAACCAAGTTTCCGGCAATGTGCAATTTCCATTGATCCTGCCGATTTACCGAGAAGCTGAATATTCCCCGAAGATGGGATTCAGTTTGCCTACTTATACTGAACCCGGACAAAAAGATTCCCGACTCGCGCGGCACTTGGCTCGCCACGGAGATCTGGAAGCAGCAAGAAAGCTGGTTGAAGCCGGGGACGAGGCAACCATGAGAATTATTAACAGCTACCGCTGGGATCGAAATTACCCGGTGGAATGGACCCGTTACGTGGCAATGCTCATCCATCGCTCCACGCTTCAACTGGCATACGGAGATGAGAAAGCAGCTAAGCAGATTGTAGGCATTCATCGCCAACTACTTGAAATCTTCGATGAAAAAGCCCGCAATAGTGCACTGGGATCGGCTTTACTCAACAGAGGTTGGGGAATCTTGACCTTGGCGAGAAATTACTGGACAAAAGGAAATGCCAAACATTTGGCGAAACAAGCGGATAAAGTACTGGAGAATTGGGGAGCAATTTCATCTCCCGACATTTCTTTTATATCAGCCGCAAATAAAAACCAGGAATCTATCTTCGTTGCCAAAAACCCACAAAGGGCTTTGGACCTACTTTGTGTTCCTTTCCCCCACAAACATGCCAACGAAATTGTTCTCTTTACCGATGACCGAGGCCAGCCGGCAAATATTGCCATTTTCTACGAACCGGGAGTTACGGATGAGTTCCTGCAACCTGGGTATCTGAGACCGTTTCTCCAACCCAAGGGAGCAACCATCTATCGATTTGGCGATTGGGAAGGAAATGTTTTCGAGATCCCCCACAATCTGTCGGTAGGTGGAATTGTCCGCCTTAGCCATAGAACCAAATCACCAACTCTTCCCCGCCATTTTGGCTTGCTTCATTTGGATCGCAGCTTTGGACAAAATCGCATCCTGGCAGCGCGAGGGGAACAAGGACCTATCCTTCGGGTGAAAGAAACCGGTGTCCTCCGCAGGATCGAAAAAGCGATTCCTGGTTTATCTGTTGCCAAAGCCGAAATCCATCGGAATAAAGAATTCGACGTGGTGGATCGCTTGGTTTTCTTTCCGGATACCGAGGAAAAGTCTATTCCGTCGATTGTCAAGATTGCCCATTCATTGTGGAAAAAGTTTGGCCCCTCGCAAAAGATCACCTCTTCGGGTTCCTCATTAGGCGGAGAGGTTCGGTTGATTTGGCAAGATAATCGTACGCAATTCGATCTGATTGTTCCGCATACTCGAGAACAATTCCCCAAGGTGGTGGTTACCGATCGCTCCATGAAGTCCCCTCGGGAAAGGCAGCAAATGGTTCAAGCTCGGGATCAAATGGAACGCCAAGTTCGATTAGATACCGGACAGCCGCTTACTTTCCTCAAACGAAGTCTTGAAGGCATTTCCTTGGGTAATTCTCAGGAAAAAGTGGTGAAGCGCTTTCCAAAATCCAAGTCCACCTTTCCCAATCTTATCGGCAACAATCTGTGGGTGGTGATAACGGGAACTAAGGGAAACCCGTCCTGGGTTCCGAGAGAGATTGTTGCCCGGTTTGACAATGATTCCAAAGTGGTAAATGAGATCCGGGTGAAATATACCGCGAAACGCAAAAAGGGGCTCAAAGATCTATTAAATTACCTGAAACATCATTCGGGGCAACCTTCTCAGGAATTGGATGGAAAGATCCGGCGGTATGTTTGGCAAGATGATCTCACGGAATTGACTGCATTGGATTCGAGAATGGGAGTAGAGTTGCGAATCCGCAAACGCCCCATGGCTGGGAGCAATGCCGCAAATTCCCCTTTGGTGCTTTTTCCCACTGGTCCAAAGAATTGTTCCCTGGGAATGCGAAAGGAGCAATTGCTAAACGCCTGGAAGGTTAGAAATCCTAGAACCACTGGCGGGGCGCTGCAACTAACTCCAGCTGTGGACAGCGAGTTTTCGGCGATTCTGGTGTGGTTTCAAAACGGCCGGGTAGGCCGAATTGTTGGTAGCCATCGCCCCTCAGAGAATTTTCCTAATGATACTACTGCAGGCCGTGCGGTTCTGAAGGCGTGGAGTTCCAGGATGCTATCCTTTGGTTGGCCCTTTTACCAGGAGTTTACTCCCAAGAGGAGGTTACATTCCTGTGCCAATCAAGACGACCAAACTCGCATCCGGATCTACTGGCGAGCAGATGGTGCCGGCAAGCGCAACATTTTCACGGAATGGGTCAAAGTAAAGAATTGAGATTCAAATTCGGTTGGAGAACAGGATGCTAAATTTGGCTTGGGATACTTTACTGCGACGGATACCGATAAATTTCCATGAGGGATTGGTGTTGGCCACTACCTCTGGGGCGGAGTTAGTAACCCAAAATATCATCCAAATTGATAAGAAATACGTCATTATTCGGGGGCGGCCTGCGGGTACCACGGAAGCCGGCAAGATCATGTTGATCCCCTTTGACCAAGTGGTTTACCTGTCATTTAAACAACCATTAACAAATCCCCAGGTGAAAGCCATCTTCGGCAGCTCCAATGTCCAATTTCCGGTCGTTACCAATGAGGATTTGGGAAACCAAGAAGAAATGGAAGCTGGGGAAGAAGTCAATTCCCCAGAAGAAGCAAATGGCCAACAACCGGATCAAGGCGAAACGACCCCCGCTGCTGCGGAAAATCAGGCTCCCAAGCAACCTTCGAAATCCATGATTCTGGCCAAGCTGCGGGCTCGCCTCCAAGGAGACTCCGAAAAAAAATAGAAATTTACCGGCTTGAATTGCCCGAAATGAGCAGCAATAAACTCAAATTCCGCATAGATTTAAGCAAACCAAGAAAGAAATTTTTTTTCGCTTGCGTAGTACAAGACGTGGAGTATAATCATAGAGCTTTTGGTTATTGTTTTGTGGCCCGGATTATGTTCAGTTCCAGCAATCAAACCTGTTGCCCAATTTTGCTCGGTTTTTCTTCCTTTCCAACGTTTTTCGATGGTAAGACGTCTTTAGTTGACCACGTCCGCACGAAAGATCTGAGAAAGTGGAACGTCCCGACCTTGGACCAGGCGGGTATGGGTTGTCCATTATTTGCCACTTCGGCATTTCGTGGAAATGATTGCGGTCTGTAGGTTCCGCCAAGGTCGAGAAGGGATGGTCAGGTTCCAGTAGAAGCCCCTCAGCGTTAAAAATCAGCAAACCCGTATTATTTTCTGCGATCGAACTGGTGTGCCCATCGATTCGGCAAAGAGTGTAAATCCTTAAGTTCCCCGGAAATCAAACCGCGGAATGCGTATCCTTCAGTCCAATTGGTTCATCGGCAAGCGGCCACAATTCAAAACAAGTTGGCGAAGTCTTGCCGGTTATGTCGAGTCGATAGTTTCGGCTCGGAAAGGTTTTGAGATGGCTAAGAATATTTACGTTGGAAATTTGCCCTGGAAAGTTACCAACGACGAATTGCATGAAATGTTTGCCGCCCATGGTAACGTAGCCCGGGCACAAGTGATTATGGACCGCGAAACCGGCCGTTCGCGTGGTTTTGGTTTTGTCGAAATGGAAGATGATACTGAAGCCCTTGCCGCTATCGAAGCCCTTAATGGCTCCGATTTCGGTGGTCGGCCTCTGACGGTTAACGAAGCTCGCCAACGAGAAGAAAACCGCGGCGGCGGCGGCGGTGGTGGCGGCGGCCGTGGTCCTGGCGGTGGCGGCGGCGGCCGGGGTGGATTTGGTGGAGGCATGCGCGGCGGTTATGCCGGCGGCACCAACCGAGGTCGCAACTACTAACTTTTTTGATTAAGCTTACAATCTGCAAGTGATTCTTTGCTGATAGGGCTTCCCGGCGGCATCAACAAATGAATGCCGCCGTTTACTCATTTCCCCTATTTTCATCGCAAGCTTTCCTTGACATTTCATTGGCATAGCCAAGTTTGGGGCCTATTACTATCATGACTGTGTAGACCAAACGAAGTCTTCCGAGATTGAGGCTACCCAACATGGCCAATCATTACTGGTCACCTTTCTACCATTCTTGAACCTGCAACCAAGATATTTAGGAAGATATTCCGTGGGGAAGCCTCTCCGAACGGCTTTCTTTTCTCAGTTTCACTTTAGGGAGAAAGAATTAATGACAGTATTTGCAACCAAGCCCAAATTATCCGACGATGCTGCCTCAAGCTCAGGCCAGGATTTCGTCGTTGCCGATTTGTCTTTGGCCGAATGGGGCCGCCGCGAAATTGCTATTGCTGAGCACGAGATGCCCGGTTTGATGGCGATTCGCCGGAAATATGCTCCTGAACAACCCCTTAAAGGTGCCCGAATTGCCGGCAGCCTTCACATGACCATTCAGACTGCGGTTTTGATCGAGACCTTGCAGGAATTAGGAGCCGATATCCGTTGGGCCAGTTGCAATATTTACTCCACCCAAGACCATGCCGCTGCCGCGTTGGCAAAGAAAGGCACGCCCATCTTCGCGGTCAAAGGCGAATCTTTGGAAGATTATTGGGAATATACCCACCGAATTCTGCAATGGCATGACGGCGGCACCCCCAACCTTATTTTGGATGATGGCGGTGATGC
>CAZPPD010000351.1:0-6392 GCA_964588185.1 uncultured Alcaligenaceae bacterium
GATGAATGGAGACGGCCCCTGGAAAAACTATTTCACTATCGACACCGCCGAGGCCGAGAATAATCACCCATATCTTACCGGAGCGGTCTTTAATGACCTCAACGAAAACGGCAAATATGATTTGGGCGAAGCGGTGGGGAACCTAAATCTGGAAGTCCAAGGAGTGGGAAGTATTTCCACTTTTGAGAGTGGCGGTTTTTCCTTTGAACTGAGCCCGGGAACATACTCCATAACCTTTTCGGGGGATGAAATCAATGGCACGATCACCAAGTCGGTAACTATCGGCAATGACAATGTGCGACTCAATATTCTTACCAACCTGGAAACTCCAGATCTGCCACCCGTAGATGTACCGCCGGGCGAAGATAATCCCCCCGTAGATGAACCTCCAGCAGATGGACATTCACAAGATACAGTCTGGATCAATGAAGTAAGTCTACGACTGCTCGGGCGGGCATTCAGCAAACTGGAAATTTCCAACTGGGAAGCCTTTCTGCAGAATGGCGGTTCCCGGGAAGCTTTCCTGATTACTTTATTAGATAGCGACGAATTTGAACGCGTGCAGTTAACTCGCTGGGTAAGCCGGACAGCGAACGATATTTTGGGACGGGAGCTATCCAGCCCTGAGAAGCAGATCTGGACCAACTTTTTGCAAGCAGGCGGAACGCGGGAAATGGTAGTCACGGTCTTTATGAATATTGGCGGCTACAATTCCCTGTCCTCCAAAGAATGGGTAAGCCGACTGGCTCAGAATTTGTTTCACCGCAATCTCAGTAGTTTTGAGATATGGGCCTGGAGTCGCTATTTGGATTATGGCGGGTCGCAAAGCCAGATTATCCAAGTGTTCATGAATACGGCCGAGTACAAACAATTACAACTGACCTGGGAAGTGGCCGACTGGGGAATGGGTCTTCTTGGAGAACCGCTAACGGAATTGGAAACGCAGGAATGGGTCCGCTATCTACAAAAAGGCGGATCTCGGAAAGTATTTCTGACCACTTTGGTGAATGAAAGCGATTGGTGATTATCTCCAGGAAGGAGAAAATGGCTTTGCTCGGTTTATATCCGGGGCCTGCGTCCAAGGCTCCGCGATGCATCGCACCTGCGGTAGGAAACCAAAGGTGCGATGCCCTTTATTGCGGATTAGGTCAACGAAGCTTCCATATCGTACATTCCCACCGAGAAATGCCGCGAAGCCGTGGTACTTGCATAACCAAACACATAACCAAAGATAATGTCCCCGGCAGCTACCTCAACGTCCACTTCTTGATTGGTGGAAAGTCCAATATCGTTACTGAAACCTAAGAGGTCCAGTGTATTGTTCGAGGTGTTTAAGCGGAAGACCTTCAGGTGAAGATCTCCATCACTATCCCGGATATTGTCAATCTTGAAGTTGAAAGTACCCGATTCTTGAACGGTCCATCGGAACCAATCGTGATCGTGAACGCCGTTTTTCTGATTGATGCTCAGGTCGGATAAGGATTGCAGATCGCCCAAGGAAAGCGGGTTAAAAACGGTTGCCTGATCGGAAACATCATTAGGTTCCAAGGCATCATCTCCTGGATTGGCCACAATGATGATTCCATTATCGCCACCACCCGGTGGTGGAGGTATTGGAGGCATGGGCTCTTGGGGAGTCTCGATAGTGAGGAGGAACTGGCCAATTTCCATTAATTCTTGCGGCGAAGCATCGCTACGAACCTCTACATAGTAGAAGTCGTCCGTCAAACTAACATTAAGGGCCGCGCCGAAGGAATTGGACGGATTGTCAGTGCCGATTTGGTTTCCGTCAGAATCATAGAGGTTGAGCACCACATCCAAATCCGTGACATAATTGTCGACGATAACCCGAATTTCAGTTGTTCCCCCGTCCGTTCCAAAGAACTCAAAAAAGTCTGTATCGGTGTCAGGGTGATCAATAACCCCGTTAGCAGTGTAAGAAGTTCCGTTGGCGGTTAGAGGTGTAGCCGAACCAATATTATCGCCGTGGTCATCTGGGAGGAATTCAAAAGAATTCCCCGCCCCAGCGAGAACTGCGAGGTCATCCTGATTGAATGGAGTAGATTCTCCCGGGCCATCGCTGGTTAAACCTCGAGCCCAAAGCTCTCGATTAAGAGTGGCATTAATATCCCGCATAATAGAGTCGGGGATGTCATTATTGTTGCCATAATGTTCGAGGTCAAGGGTATGACCTACTTCATGGGAGCCGGTGTTTCCCACTTCTGCAGCAGTAGCCATAATGGTGCCGGAAGCGCCCAACGGTCCAAAATCACCGCCGTTGTAGGATTGATCAAAATTAGGAGCAAAGATAAATAGTGTGTCATCATCGTTAAACGAATCATTAAAAGCCCCTAGAATGGCCACTCCCAAAATGCCAACTCCCGGGAACCCCAGACCTGCACCGGGATCATTAGTAAAGACAACTCGGAGCGATTCTCCATCGGTGATGGTTCCGGGATCAACAGTCGTGATGTTGACGTCAAAGGGACTAAAGTCTTCACCCATGATGTTCACGATATTTTCAATGGCTTTTTGTTCCCCGGGAGAATATTCGTTGGGATTGCCATTGAAGTCATACCCGGCAACATTGTAAAAGTTTCCGCCATTCCATGCCGGTGTAGTGTCAGAGTCCCCATTGAAATCCAGATAGAACGTGTTGGCAGCTCCGGGGTTGGTTTCGAAGGCCGGAACAGTGGAAGAAAAGTTGGTGCTAATATCAATGTTGATTTCATAATCCCCCGAACCGGCAAAGGGGCCTATGACAATATGGTAGGTTCCAGGATTAAGTTCTACATAAAGTGCCGGGTCATCCACAAAAATGTCGGTTACGCCAAAGGGGAATGGAAAACCGGTATCAAAGTCATAGCCGGCATCGCTAGCATGCGTGACCGTGATGTTGTTACCATTTTGTACCGCCAAAAACAGCAACGTATCCAGGTTCTGAGCTAATCCCGTTTCAAAAGAATCCACATCAAAGAAAATTCCCGACCGCTGGGTTATTGTAAAGACAAATCCATCAAAGTCATTCATATCGTCGATGGTTCCTTGAATGGTGAATCGCTCACCTTCCATGGGATTGATGGGATTAGAGGTAGCGGGCGAATCATTTGGTTCCGTTTCTTGGAAGAAAACTCGAGGACGAGCAACGCGGTCCCCAACCCCATCTTCTACACCGGCAACTCCTCCGGGATTGTTGTTCTCCTCCGGGGGCTCAAAATTCCCGCCTTTGCCGGGGCCTTTATCCCCGCCTTTGCCGCCATTGTTATCGAGCCATAAGGACCACAGGGATTCTGCTCGGTCCAATGGATAAGTACTCTCATTGGGTCCGGGTTGGGTGTTGGGAACGATTACTTCAAAAGTGCTGGATTGGGTTTCATGTCCCACCAAATCCTTGATGTTGGCCCGGATATTGAATCTTCCTTCCCGCTCAATAGGAGCAAGGCTTATTTCCAGTTCCCGTCCAAGAGGGACAGCTACCACGGAGAATTCCAGTTCCCCATCGTCTTCAAAATCCCCGTCTCGATTCAAGTCCACATCAATGCTTACATCGACAGTAAGGTCCGTAATACCCGCCAAGGCGGCAAGTTGCTCCAACCCTTCATCCTGAACAGAGATCTTTACAATTGGCGAAGTGGGCGCCGAATGAACATACTTTTGGGGTTCGAAAAGGAGTTCAGGAGCCCATTGATCGACGACGAACGAATATTCGCCATAAGCCACTCGTCTTCTGGCGATCAAAGTCAGTGTGTGGATTCCTTCTTCAAGTCCAGGGGCATCTTTGTTCCAAGTTCCATCTTTTCCGGGGCGAACGCGTCCGAGCCGCCTACCATCAAGTTGTACTAAGATAGGCTGCCGGTAGACGCCGTTCCCTTCAATGGAGATTTCCGTGGCATCGGTTACAACCTCGGATTCCGAAGGAGTGATACTGGTGATTTCAATTCCTGACGTGGAATTTGCTTGATTAAGAGCATTAATATTGCTGATGAGATCATTGAAGCCGCTGGGAACAACCCGATCTTCCAGCTGTTCAAGACGTAATTTCGTTAACCCTAAAGCTGGCTTTTGGTTCTGATTACTTCCTATCTTGGAATTCTTCCGCAACCACTTCCACAGGAAATCCATGGGGCACTCCAAAAGTTGAAAAAGGAAGACGCAAGTCAAAAATGAGAATAAGGAGAGTTTAATACGAAAAGGGTCGTAGGGAAAAGTGAAAAATCATGAAAAATACAGATTTAACAGATGTTTCAATCTGATCTTCGTTAGTGAATAGGCAAATCACCCGCCTTTCAATTTACCGCAGTAAGGTGGTTCAATCTCCACGCAGGCTGGGGGATACTAAAATCTGCCACCTAAATCGCTATAATCACTATGAATAGAGATTGGTTTGAATTTAAAGAAAGGCAAAGTTAATGGAATTATTGAAATCAATCGATCCGGATATTTTCCAAGCAATTGCGGACGAGGGACGCCGCCAACAAGAAGGCTTGGAAATGATAGCCTCCGAAAACTACGCCAGTCCTGCCGTGATGCTGGCTCAAGGATCGGTTCTTACCAATAAATACGCCGAAGGATATCCGGGTCGGCGCTATTACGGTGGCTGTGAATTCGTGGATGTCGCCGAACGCCTTGCCATTGAACGAATCAAAAAACTTTTTGACGCCCCTCGAGCGAATGTCCAACCGCATTCCGGAGCACAAGCCAACACCGCCGTGTTCTTGGCATGTTTGCAACCCGGCGATCCCATTCTCGCGATGGATTTGGCACACGGCGGTCATTTAACGCACGGCATGCACCTCAATATTTCCGGGAAATATTTCAAACCAACCGGATATGGGGTTCGCCAGGACACTGAACAGATTGACTTCGACCAGGTAGCTCAGCTGGCAAGGGAACATAAACCCAAGCTCATCATAGCCGGTGCCAGTGCCTACCCGAGAGAAATTGACTTTGCCAAGTTTAAAGAGATTAGTTCCGAAGTCGGGGCCTTGTTTATGGTTGACATGGCACACATTGCCGGACTGGTTGCCGGTGGGCATCATATGAACCCGGTTCCCTACGCGGATTTTGTCACCTCGACGACTCACAAAACTTTACGTGGGCCTCGGGGCGGATTTATTTTGTCCACTGAGGAGTGGGGCAAAAAAATCAATTCTGCCGTTTTTCCTGGAATTCAGGGTGGTCCTTTGATGCACGTTATTGCGGCCAAGGCGGTCGCATTTGGCGAAGCCTTAAAGGCGGATTTCAAAGATTATGTTGCTCAAATCATCAAGAATGCCAAGGTCCTTGCGGACGAGTTAGCACAAAACGGTTTCCGCATTGTTTCCGGCGGAACCGACAATCATTTGTTGCTGGTAGATGTGGCTTCCCGCGGAGTTACCGGCAAGGTGGCCGAAGAGTCGCTGGATAAAGCCGGCATTACCGTCAACAAAAACAAAATTCCTTTTGACCCCCGTCCGCCGATGGATCCATCCGGAATTCGCATCGGTACTCCGGCACTCACCACTCGAGGGATGAAGGAAACAGAGATGAAATCAATCGCAGGATGGATCAGCACGGTGTTAACCAATCCGGAGGATGTTTCCGCTTTGGAGAAGGTTTGCGGCGAGGTAAAAGAACTGTGCCGGCAGTTTCCTGCCCCCACTTCGGTGAGTTAAAATTGCTGTAATCCGGATCAGTTGAACATTGCATCATTTCACTGATAGGATCGTGACAACCAAACCAAAGGGTTTCATTGCCAGATTACCTACAAGGCGATACCTTCGGGATAATTTTCACTTCCATTGGCAATCGCGACTTGATTTCCAGCCGAATTTCTTCCGATTTGGACCATGGTCAGAGGATGATCTGTCATACAATCTCTATCCTTGCATAATCTGTGCAATCATCGATTCTGCACGAGCAGCAAGCAACGAACAGGAATGAATTATGCGAAAAGGACTTCTAGGATCTATCATTTTGCTGGCGGTGTCCGCGGTTTCCAGCCATGCACAAGTAATTTACTATCGCCCGGTTCAACAAAACTTGGGATATCCCCATATGTACCAGGTACGCAAATATCCCAATCAGGTGACCCATACCGGCAGAACTCAACCGAACCTGCAACACCCGGCCTTTCGCCAACCTGCCCCCCGCAATCCGGGAAAGTACTACAACGTTGGCCCATTGCCGCATTACAATCCCAATCAAAGCAATGTGCAGGGTTCCCCTCGACCTTCGAGCTTTCCGCGATTTCGATTGCCTTCCTTGTTTCGGAGAAATCCGAGTGTTGTTCACCAAAACGCCCAACAAAATCTCAACCAAAATAATCAACAAGGCGTTCCCCATACTACTATACGGAAGCACCTCAATCCCCAGGAAGTGAATCCCGAGCACCATCTTCCGCAAAGTGCATC
>CAZPPD010000352.1:0-6385 GCA_964588185.1 uncultured Alcaligenaceae bacterium
AGGATAGGAACCATTTTTTGGGAAATTTCCCCGTGAAATAGGAGACGGGGAGGTTTCATGACGAAAGAATAAAAGAATAACGATTATTAGAAACAATTGATTAAATTCGTGCTGAAGAGGTTATCCTCCACAGCAAAAGGATTTCATTTGAAAGGATTTAATTTTTGCGAATCCATTCACTTCCCCAAAACCAGAAAGAATTAGATCAAGACCTGCTAGCGCAAATAAAATACAAATTCAAACCAGGATAATTACCTTTTCATAAAGGTTCTTCCCAATGTGGTTTGAGTTGATTTATTTCGTTCCTAACAGCGAGTCAGGACAAAGTGACAATATTAGATTTTGTTTTGTTATATAAAACCCAATTTTAGTCCTATGATCCAGGGTGTCCAGAAAAAAATCCATGATTTTTTTCAGCTTGATCAAAACGAAACTTTGATTGGAGAAATGGGATTCAAAAGAAATGCTCTTTGAAATAGGACTAAAGCAATTTAACAGAGATGAAAATCCACAACCAAAGGGAGATGATCCGAGGCCTGCCGGGCAAGCAAATTATCCGCGATCTGGGCTCCCGTTACCGAGATACTTCCACGGAAAAATGCTTTGTCCAGCGAAAGAATGGGAAGAAACGCCGGGAAGGAACGGAAACGTTTCGGCGGAGTGGTTACTTGGGCAAAGGAATGTTTTTCGAATAGTCTGCTTGCCAAATTGTTTCGCCAGTCGTTGAAATCTCCCATGATGATTGTGGGGATCTCTTTGGCTTCTTGAAATGCTGGATGAAGTAAGAGCGTCTCTGCTTGCCACCGGCGGACTTTTTCCGCCAAACCTAAGTGCAAGTTTATTAGCCGGAGATTTCCTTCCGGGGTATCAACGACAACCAGCTGGGCACCCCGAGGCCGCTTTCTATTGACGTGTAAGGATACCTGGTTCACGCTTAATATCGGCCATTTAGACAGGATGAGATTTCCATATCCCCCCCTTTTATAATGAACAGTCATCTGGAAGTGAAAGGCAGCGGCTTGAAGACTTTCCCTTAGCAAATGCGGTTGATCATGGCTGGGAGACCGCGGCCCATTCCGGGTGACTTCTTGAAGGCAGATTAAATCCGGATTTTCCTCCCCGATAACCTGGATGATTCTCTCAAAGCGATAAAGTCGATCGCGCCCACCAATTCCTTTATGGATGTTATAACTAAGTATCCGCATTTCCACCCAAAAGTACGGGACCAATAATCCACTTGAATATTGTTCATATTGTATTGTTGCTAAATGGAATTGACATTATCCTAACAATGCTTACCCAAAAGGAGGTTTTGAGTATCTCCCCCTAAAATGTCGCCTTCTGTTGTGAAGCAAATAACAGATTAAAAAAACTACTTGCCTCATAATCCAGCCAAGAATTTAATTCCTTCCACGATCTTGTGAACGGATTCACAAAAATTTCAATAGGAAGGATATTTGTTTCTTATGGAACCTGGAGAGTAACTTTGTTGATTTGCAACAAGCAATATTTCCAGTCTCGTTGGCTTTCCTTTACTTTGATTGAACTCTTGGTAGTAATTGCAATCATCGCAGTATTGATTGGCCTGTTACTTCCGGCAGTGCAGAAAGTACGCGGTGCGGCTATGCGGACCCAGTGCGCGAATAACCTCAAGCAGATGGGGTTGGCTCTCCATACTTACGAAAGTGCTTACGGAAAACTTCCTTCCGGAGGAGAAGGGACAAATTTTAAAACGAATCCCCCTTCCACTGCCTTCGATTTGCACTCCACGTTTACTTTAATCCTCCCTTTTCTGGAGCAAGGAGCAGCCGCCAAACAGTTTGATTTCAGCAAAGCTTACAACGACCCTTCCGCACCTCAAAATCAACTAGCTGCGAAAACCCGGGTTAACACCTATTTGTGTCCCTCCAATCCTTTCCTGCGTGAAGATCCGGAAGGGTATGGCAACTGTGATTACATGACCACGGTTTATACTGATATAAATCCAGCCACGGGAATTCGAGACAAACAAATCTCCCGTGCCAATGGCGGTCTTGCTTTGGGAGGGACCAAAATCCTCGAAATTCAGGATGGAACTAGTAATACGATTGCAATTGCCGAGGATGTGGGAAAACAGGAATCGGGAATATATGGCAAATATACGGACCCCATTACTGGAGGGAAGCGTGTGATTACTCGCTGGGCCGAGCCGGACACCGGGAATGGAGTTTCCGGTCCTCCGGGTAATGGGGTCGGTTCAAAGTCCTTGGTCTCCCCAATCAATAACAATACTAGTCCTGTAGGCGGTCCACCGGACTGCCCCTGGACCACTAACAATTGCGGACCCAACGATGAAATCTTCAGTTTCCATGAGGGGGGAGCACAAGTGGTATTCTGCGATGGGCATGTTTCCTTATTGACGAATCAAATCTCACCCCAAGCCATTCGCTTTTTGGTAACCCGCAAAGAAGGGATTCCTATTCCCGGAGATGTTGATTATTAGTTGAATTTAGAGCGAACTGAGCGTTCTTCCTTCTTGTTGAGAAAAAGCCTTTCAAGGATCAGGGCAACAAAGAACGGGGTGTATTCAATCCAAACAATCCCGAAATCAAATCCCCGCAAAGCCTCTTTTAATTGCATAGGATCGTTCATATTCTGATATTCGATCCAAAACCGAATGTAATACAGAAATACAAGTCCAGTTAAAAGAAACCAACTTCGCCGGGTATCAAACACCATAAAGGGTAAAGACCAAAGTAAATACCAAGGATTTTGGGCGCTCGCCAACAACCAACCCCAAATGAGAGTCCAAAATACCGCTCGGACCAAGATTATTGGCCGGCTATCCAGAAACACCTTCCAGGCAAACCACAGACAAAGTACTAAAAGGATCACTCCCATAATGATTTGGGTTGCGACCAATGCAGGATCTGTTTTGGGGGGAAACCAGTTGGCACTGGCTTCTTTTACCAAGGGGCTTTGGTGCCAGGAAATTCGCATTTGGTCGGAAACCACCACAAACCAATGGGGTGGGTCCTCGGTAGGCAGTCTTAGGTTTTCGTGAACAACCATGAAAAGTAAATCGTTCATTTGCCAGCGACGCAAAAATGTACCCAGCCCGGTAAAGGGATTATTTTGGATTTGTTGACTTGTTGCATTCGGATTTGCATTAGCAGAGGTATTGGGTGGCTCAATAAAAGGTACATAACAAGCAATAATAATGGAGAAAAACAATATGATTGGGATAATCGCGTTACGCCCTAATTGTTTAAAAAGATAGCTAACAAAAACTGGAAGTAAGATTAAAGGATAACTTTTCGCCAATACTGCCCCGCCCAAACTTACCAGCCCACCTATTGAACACCACATGTCCCTATTGGTAATTCCTTGACTTGCAATAGGAGTCACTTTGGTGACCAATAAAACACTTAAGGTGCTTAAGAAAATCGCAATGGAATCCAAGTGTGCCGAATTAGCTATCTCTTTGATTACTAACGGGCACCAGGCATAAGCAATAGCCCAAAGGGCGGGCAATTTAAGTTGGCGAAGAAGTGCTACCAATAAGAATACTGTTCCAAGATCAAACCCAACAATAGTCATCTTTAAGATAAGCAAATAAATCCATACGGATTGGTCTTTGGGAGTGAAGCCGCCAACAATAGCGAAAATATATTGGGCTACGGGCGGATAAACCGTGGGAACTTTTCTGTGGTGGACTCTCCAGAAAATGGTCCAAGTTGAAGGAGATTCCTGCGCCAATTTCCATAGCTTTGATAACTTAGTATCCGGATTTGCCTTTGGTCCGTACTGCTGAATTTGTTCGGGAGAGAACTCATATGGATTCAGACCATTCCAACAAACTTTTCCGTCCCAAAGATATCGGTAATAATCGATTTCTTGGATTGGATTGGATAGTAACATTAAGACCCGAAAAAGAATTGCAAATCCGACCATTAACCAAATAGCAAAAACAGATTCTTTGTGTTCACCCAAGTTGTCAGGAACATTCAATTTCCTGGAAGATCGCAATATTATGCCCAAGGCAATTAGATAAAGAATGGTTGCCGCGCCAAAAGCAACAAGAACAGAAATGATTGGACGATCTTCTTAACCTTCTCCGTATTCGAAAAAAGTACTAAGCCAAAGTATATATCCATAGATTGGAGTAGAGAGGAAACCAATGATCCAGAGTATTCGGCTGAAAGGTGTGGTTTTCCATGAAATCATTTCAGAAAACTATGTCTCCACTATCTTAGGCTACTGGTTTTTTTGTCATCAGCGGGTTGGGGGAGCCCTTGCAGAATCCATATTTTGCGATGAGATACAAGATCTTTGACCCAGCCAAAATAGTGCCCCGAATCGTGCCGCTGATCTTGCTAGTCCCTACCCGGCGGCGATAAGAAACTGGAACCTCGCGAACACGAAGTTTCTGGCGAGCCGCTTTTATTTGCATCTCGACCGTCCACCCATAATTCTCATCGCACATTCCAAGGCTTTCGAGAGCAGTCCATCGAATTGCCCGGAAGGGGCCAAGATCGGTAAATCGCGCTCCAAAAAGCAGCCACATCAACCAGCAGGCGAATTGATTTCCGTATAAACTTTGCGGCGGCATAGCTCCGGATTCCCGTTTTCCGATAATGCGTGAGCCAATTACCAACTCAAAATCATCTTCCATGATCGGCTTTAGGAGGGAAGGAAGTTCTTCGGGGTGATCGCTGTAATCTGCGTCCAAAAACACCACAATTTCCGGTGGGCCGGACGGTTGCTTCGCCAATTCCGCCAAACCCCGCAAACAAGCAGCCCCGTATCCTCTTTTGGGTTCCCGGCAAACATTTGCTCCCTCTTCGGCAGCAATTTCCGCCGTACGGTCCGAGGAACCATTATCAACAACGACAATTGTATTCACATATTCACCGGGAATATCGCGAAGAACTAAGGAAATAGACGCTTCCTCGTTTAGAGCTGGAATCACCATTCCAGTAGTTGAAAGACGGGAAACATCCCCGGAGTGTTCCATTCTAATTCCCCTGAAAAGAATCTTTTTCGGTTGTGCTAGTTATCATTTAGCTTTTTGGTCGTTTAATTTCCAGTCGTAATTCAAGAAGTGAACATTGAAATTCGAATTTCGGACAAAACTGAGATCCTGGTCTTTGGGAAAGTATGGCAGAAGGGCTCGGATTTGTTTGGTCGTTCCTTTGGCAAAATCGCTACCGTACCAATCAATGAGCTTGGAAATGTAAACCGTGCGAGTGCTGGGATTGGTATAAAAATTTTTCCGTTGGCTAAAAAATCGACGTGCATTAAATACCAACATCTTTTCCAGATTTTCGGCAGTATAAGCTCGATTCACCAATGGCGGACAGCCTTTGGAAGCACACACCAAGGCAAAATGAATTCTAGGCTCTCCCATTTTGCGCACGATTTTGTGCTCCATGAAATCGAGGGAATAAGCATAGTTATTTACCCATAATTTTAGGTCTTTCCAAATATTGTAACCAATTCGAGGTGTATGATTGCGAATGCTGGTGGTGGGATACTCCCGAAGAATCCCTTTGATGGTCACGGCATTATAAGCGTTGATCCAATACGCCAATTGAGCAGCCTTGGTGGCAGGCTTTTTGAAATCCACACACCCAAGGTGAGCAAGATATGCATCCAAAGCTTTCATTTCGTCAACATTCTTTTTCCAGGACCCATATGCCACATTTCCTTGATTATCTACATACTTTTGCAATAACTTATCATAAGCGGAATGATCTACCTTAGCCATTGAAACTCGATTTTCCTGATTACATTTCTGCCCAACATACACCGGCGGACCGGCCAATATTTTCTGAATTGAGATAGGAAACAAAAGGTAATAGATGCTTAGACTCAAAAGGTATTTACAATGCAATAATTTCATAACTGCCTCCTGAAATAGACTTAACGTGATTTACTTCCGGTTTGGGGAATTTTTATCTCCTTGGGGTACTGTTTTGCCTCTTTCGGATAAAAGGGCAATTCCACTGGAACATTGGGCACAACAGGTTCAGGAATTTGGGGAATTTTTGGCTGGTTTTCCTCAAGAGATGTCATTGTAATCGTTTGCCGATTTGGTTTCTTCGGAAATCGCCTTTTTTCCAGCTTTTTGATGAAGCGAATTTTCCGACTTTTTCCACGAATTCTCCTGCAAAGATAATTTTACATTATTTGGAATTCTATCTTCAGATTGATCTGAAGTTTCGTCCCCACAAGAAGAATTAGAGTCAGGGGGAATGCCATTGTTCGTAGAATGGTCCGAATCAATGGTATATCTTGAATTTCCAGGAAATTCCTCAGAACATCCGGAAAATAAAAAACCAATACATGCAAATAGAATTTGTATAAGTATTCCAATAAGCATTCATCCGGATTTTCTTCTTTT
>CAZPPD010000353.1:0-6380 GCA_964588185.1 uncultured Alcaligenaceae bacterium
ATGTAGTTGAACTCCTGCACTGTGATTCCTACTGGATTTTGTGATTCATAAAAATATTTGAGTACTATGCTCGCCCCTACATTCTGGAGTAGGCAAATCCTACGTGTGCAAATGGTAATTGCAAACACTAAACGGGAAAAACATCTTCCAGAGTGACCTCCCATTGCCCAAGACCCAAACTTACTACTACAAGATTTCGCTTATGATCCACTCGCACGACCCGACCAATCTTATCATACTTGGGAACGTTTACCTTGTCATTGGGCTTGAGTCGTGCGCGGGCTTCGCGCAATTCATTGGCTTTCTGGGCTTCCTTCTGGACTTTCTCCAGTTCCTGTTCATACGCTTGTTTTTCTTGGTCAGCTTGATGTTGAGCTTTCAGAGCTTCCTCGCGGGCTTTTTCGGCTGCTTCTTTCATCTTTTGGATCTGGATCATCTCGGGGGCCTTTCGCTGTTTGCGTTTCAAGTAGCGATAAGCCCGATTTAACAAACGCCTGGGCAACTTCAATCGGCGGGCAATCTTTATGGCATTGCTCATGCCGAATTGGCCGATGTGTAAGCGGTAAGTCGGCCGCAGAGTTTGCACATCAAATTCGACAGCACCATTTTCGGCGCGGTCATTGCCGAAAGCATAAGTTTTCAGATCGCCGAGATGAGTGGTCACCATGGCTCGGCAACGAAGACGGTCCAACTCATCCAGGATGGCTCGTCCCAGTGCAGCACCTTCGGTGGGGTCGGTGCCCGCTCCCACCTCATCCAAAAGAATCAAGCTTCTCTTGTCAGCGGTTTTCAGAATGGTAGAGATGCGAGACATGTGGGAACTAAAAGTACTAAGGGATTGTTCCAGGCTTTGTTCGTCTCCGATATCGGCGAGAATATCCGAGAAGATGGGGACCAAGCTGCCTTGGTGGGCGGGAATATGAAGCCCGGACTGGGCCATCATGCACAAGAGGCCGGTGGTTTTCAGCGCTACCGTTTTGCCGCCGGTGTTGGGGCCGGTGATGATGAGCATGTTAAAACCAGTGCCCAGGCGAACGTCGATGGGGACGACTTTGCGTTCTTCCTGTGGCTCGGTTGAGGAATCTCCATCGGATTTGGATGGTTGGGTTTCTTTTTTATACTTGGCTTCATTGCGGAAAAGCACTTCCAGCAACGGATGGCGGGCTTCGCGGAGCCATAATCGGCCTTGGTTGTTGATGTCGGGTTCGGACATGTGATAATCGCGGCTGAAACGGGCCTTGGCGTGGATAAAATCGACGCGAGCCATGACGTCCAAGGCAATTCCCAGCGGCCGGGCGACTTTGCCCACCTGACCGCTCAGTTTTCGCAGGATGCGTTTTATCTCCCGGTCTTCGTCGCCCTTTAAGACGGTTCGCTCGGCACTGAGGTTGGCCACGCTGGTTGGTTCCACAAAAATGGTCTCGCCGGTGCTGCTGGTCCGATGAATAACACCGGGGACTTTATGGCGATGATTCACGGCGACCGGTAGAACATAATGGTCGCCACTAACGGTGGCGTTGGGATAGCGAAGAATGCGGCGGAGTTCGGGGTCATTCAAGAGGCGGCGGATTTGGTGTTGAACTTTTTCGTCGACCTCCGCCAGTTTCTGGCGGATATGAGCCAGATCTCGGCTTGCCATGTCCAACAGATGCCCGCGATTATCGACGCAACCGGAGATGCCTTTTGCAACTAAGCCAAGATCTTCGATGGGAGTTAATAATTGGATCAGTCCCTGGAACCGTTCGTTGAGCCGCATGCGGTAGCGATACATGTGGCCGGTGCTGGTGAGGGTTTCCGACACCTCCAACAATTGTTCCGCGGTCAACATGGAACCGATGGCTGCTCGGCGGACCAGCAAGCGGACATCGCGTAATCCGCCAAACGGTGGCGATTGGCCTTCGGAGATTGCTTCGGACATTTCCGTGACCAGCGCCTGTTCATTGCGGATGGTCTGTAGGTCAAAGCCGGGCTCGATTTGCCGGGCTAATTCTTTGCCCAACGAACAGGCGGCATAACCGGCCACAATTTCGCGGATTTTGCCAAACTCCAATAAATCCAGGGTATGTGCATCCATAAATAATTTGCTCATACCTGCTGGGACAGCGGGTTGCCCCGGCAGGTTCGCGAGTTCAGTTGTTCCTAATAGTTAATCATTTCAGAATAAGGACATCACGCCTATACTCTAATGATATTCAATAGAAATGGATTTGGTGATAGGACAATAGCAGGTCCCAATGGCCAGGGTAATCAAACCGATGTTGTTTTAATATCAAGGAAAGTTTTCTTAAAATAAATGTATGACTGTTATCCGAACAAGAGGATAGGCTATGCCCAAACAATTAACGCTCCGATGGAGTGGGTAAAATCTGTTGGTGACTTACGGTTACCACCTAAAACAAATCGTCGATTACAAGAACAAATGAACCGGAACACCGAAGGTTTATTATCTGATTCCGAAACAGCCGACTTGGAATCGCTCGTGGAGCTTAGCGAAAGGCTGTCCTTGGTCCGTGCCAAAGCACTTTGAAGGATGGGAAACAATGGGTGATCTAGCTGGCTGCTAATACTATAAATTTTCTTCCCACGGCGTTGCCCGCTCGGCTGGGTTCTGATGATAAAACTCGCGCAACACTTCGTACATATCCCGATGTTCTCGGAGCAAAGACCGAGGTTTCAGGAAGAAGCATTCGGTAGCCACCGCAAAGAATTCTGCTTCGTTTTCCGCACCGTAGGGATCCAGTAATGTGTGTACTCCGCGTTCCGCGGCATGTACTAAGTGTTGGAATTCTCGCCCCATCACCTTTTGCCAGCGTTCTTGCTGAGCCGGGGTATCCAAGTTTGGCATTCCATCTATCCACCGGTTGAGCATGTCCAATTCATGGGCAAACTCGTGGACGACGACATTCTTGCCCCTCTCCGGATAGCGTGCATCCTCTTGGATCTCTGCCCAGCTAAGCACCAATGGGCCGCGGTAGTGCGCTTCCCCAACCCGGGCGCTGTCGCCAATCATCAAGCCGGAACTATCCATCGGCTGGCCCGGAACATTATAGGCATCCGGGTATACCAGGATGGTCATCAGGCGATCAAAATAATAATCCTTTCTGCCTAGAACCAGCAGACTTGCAAATCCTGCCACCGTTACTTTAATCTCATCCCCCATCTCCAACCCGCCACAACCTTCCCACTCCTTCTCGGCTGCAAGAATGCGAACGGAAACCTGTAATCGGGCTTGCTCCTCAGGGCTCAGCGTTGGATAGTGAGAAACCCGGTCGTAAAGAATGGAAATCCAATCCTTTGGGAAAGGTTCGGCCAATAGTTTTTGCCTACGTCTCCGCCGCAACCAATCGAAGATCATCAGGAATCCTGGGAAAAGAGATTAGTAAATATTTCCGTTTACAATTGCCCTGAAGTAGATGTCTCAGAAGAATTATACTGAAGTACGGTTTTAACGTGAAAATACTAGAATACGAGATGGCTTAAAGAATTCACAGGAGAGCTAAACGTGACTGCACTCATCCTGGATCCAGAGATTGTAGAAAAGATAATCGAACAGCGCCGCGAGTGGGGAGCGGACAAATATGACGAAGTTTGGGAGGGAGTCTGTATTATGCCCCCGTTGCCAAATAATGAGCACCAAGAACTGGCAACCCTGTTGAGTCATGCTCTAGTGGATGCTGTTCACCTTGAAGGATTTGGCTTGGTTCGGACCGGGGTTAACGTTTCCGACCGGGAAGAACAATGGGAGCACAACTATCGTTGTCCGGATGTAGCAGTCTCCCTCAATGATACCCAAGCAAAGAATTGTGGAGCCTTTTGGTTGGGCGGTCCTGATCTGGCCATCGAAATCATCAGCCCTTACGATAAAACTCGCGATAAGATTGCATTCTACGATAAAGTCGCCACCCGCGAACTGTTACTTATCGATCGCAATCCTTGGCAACTGGAGTTGTACCATCTCCAGGACGGCAAGCTTTCCTTGGCAGGAATAAGCACGGTCGATAATTCCGCTGTCCTTGAAACCGCAATAGTGTCTCTTACTTTTGACCTCATTCCAGGGGAAGAAAGACCCAGGATTAATGTGGTATCATCAGGTGGGGAAAAGCACTGGCAGGTGTAGCCAGAAATAAATGTCAAAAGGAACCGCTTGGACAAACTATGAATGACATTTCCTCTGCCAATTCAAACCAACCTCAAGAAATCGATGAAGGTCTTATCCTAAACCAATACGAAGAAGCAGCCGATCTCTTGGAACAATCGACTCGGGTCGGTAAAGGTTCCCCGGAGTTATCCTATCTCCTGGCGATGGCCTATAAACGTCAAGGCAAATCCGCCGAAGCCTTAGCAGCGTTGCGAAAAATTCCCGAACCGGACGCCAACGTCCATCTGCAGATGGGGATCATTGCTTTCAAGGAAAAGGATTACGCCAGTGCTGAAAAAGAATTCTCAAAAGCTTTAGAACTTGACGCCACGCTTTATGAAGCGGCCTACAATCAATTCCTTTGCCGTTTTTGCCGGGGCAATTTCAACGAAGGAGCGCAGTTATTGCCGGTATTGATTGATTTGGCACCCACTCCCGGTGAAAAACGCTTGATGTCTTTGCTTCAAGTCCTCCTTTACCAAGCAGAATCCAGCCAAAATTCAACTGCAGGCTCGCTACCTTTGCCCGACAGAGATGGGCTGGCTTCGGCTAGAGAATACCTTTCGCAGATTTCTCCCGAAGAAGAAAACCGTCTCCTCGACTTGCTACATGGGATGGGAACTATTGATATGGTTTTCCCCTTGCTGCAAACATTGGCCAAAACCCGGCCCAACAGCCAAGCCGTTCAGCGGACTTACATTGAGATGGTGCTGGTGCAAGCCGCCCGGTTGGCAGATCGATGCGAATGGAAAGAAGCGGACAAATTGCTGGCCCCCTTGAATCGCATCATTCAAAATCCGTCTTGGCTTGGCCAAGGGGTTTCGCGCAACACGCAAATTGCCTTTTTGAATCTGCAAGGATGTTGCGCGGCCATGATGCAGGATTTCGATCGGGCTATTCAGGCGTTTTCCTCTGCACTGCAATTGGCCAGCAACGATCCTTGGCTGAGCCAAAACATTGCTCTTTGCTATGAGTACATGGAAAAGCTGGATCACGCCGAGATGTATTGGAACCGCTATTTTGATTTGTTAAACAACTCCGTCCCGACCCCGGCCGAACCGCCTAATTATCTAGAAATGCTGGCTTTCTCCGGGGTATCTCGCTTGTCCGATCTTTATTCGCGTTATGAGAAATGGTCGAAGTCCTTGGGTTTTCTCCAGCGTGCTTGCCGATTGCGACCTAAAGACGTCGACTCCCACGAACGGCTCTTCCAACTTTATGTTCAGCTCCGCCGTCCGGAAGAAGCCAGACGAATTTTGCGAAAACTCCGCGAGATTCGCCCGGGAGATCCTCAGTTCGATCTTTACGAATTAGACTTGCGCGATATTCGCACTCTGGAGGACATTGACCGCATACTGAACGATATCAAGCGGGTTATCCACCAACACCCGGGAGATATTCGCGTGGAAGACCGAGCGGTGACCATGGTAGCGAATTGTATTCCGCTTATCGGCCGTAAATGCGATCAGTTGTCGGATAAACTCGGCCATATCGTCGACCAGGTTCGCCGCCTGCCCAATTATCAGATCAATTGGCCGATCGTTCATGACGAGATGCACTTCTTGCGGAACGAATTCCAGAAGTTAAGGAAACTCTCCAGCAAATGCTTAGCCCTGGTCAATAACGAGGAAACCCGCCAGGTCATTCGGGATATGAATCAACACATCGATTCCAAGATCGAGATTTGCATTTCTATGGGGGGGTAATACTCCGGCACGTAAAGCGAAGAACTTGCTTCGCTTTTCATGCCGGGTGAGTGGTGAAACAAAGTGGATTACCAGACCAACATTCCTTTTGGCGACTACCGAAACAGCCGGGAAAATGTTTCCCGCAAACTCGGCCGCGACTGAGATTGCTCGACGGGAGCCGGGGCAACCGGCAGAGGCCTTCCTGGTCTGGGCAAGGTTTGTTGCAACCAAGGTTGATTGGGAGAGATTGGAACTCCCGACCCATTGACCATTAACCCTTCTTGTTGCTCCTTCGACTTTCTTGAGTTTGGAAGCACTTCCTGGTTTTCTACTTCCCCGGCAAACACCTCACTCTTTTGAACTGGAGCTGGCGTTTCATTCTCCTGTGAAACCACTAGAGGTTTTGGCCGGAAGAAATCTCGCACACGGTCCAAAATTCGAGGTTTGGTTCCCTTTTGAACTTCCTTTCCGGCAAAATGATCGGGGTTTTCCAATGGATCGATGGTTCGGGATTCACTTTGCGGAAGATGTTGCTCGGGAATCACTTCCTGGGG
>CAZPPD010000354.1:0-6369 GCA_964588185.1 uncultured Alcaligenaceae bacterium
AACGCCCCCAAAATAAAGTGCCGCATAATTGCCGAGGGGGCGAATGGTCCGACAACGCCTGACGCCGATGAAATCCTGGAGGACAGCGGCATTTTTATCATCCCGGATGTTTTGTGTAATGCCGGCGGGGTTACCATGTCCTACTTCGAGTGGGTGCAGGACATTCAGCGGTTGACCTGGAGTGAGGAGCAAAACAATCAGAAACTGGCCGATTTGATGGTAAAAGCCTTTCATCGAGTCCATGACCTGGCAGAAGATCGAAAAATTTCCATGCGAAATGCCGCCTTGACCTTGGGTGTGAAAAAGGTTGCCGACGAGAAGGAATTGCGGGGGTTGTATCCCTGATAAAACTCATCGATAGCATTGGAAAAAAGCATGGAGATCGAAAGCTGGTCTTGGGCGATTTAGCGGATCTTCGGGAAACCCAATCGGCAAGGATTTGATCCAAATCGGCACAATTGCAGGCACAGTCAAATGCCGTTCGTGTTAGCGACGGTGGACAGAGCCCCGCTGAAAGCCGTCAGTTGACGGTGGAAAAAACGCCGGACAAAGCCAATCGATGCCATTGACTTTCATTGGCAATAAGGGACAAGGATCAATCGGTAAATGGCAGGAATTGGCATTCATTAGTGCCAACATTCCGACAAACATGTTTAGATCAAAATTAAAGGATAGAACCTGGTACTTGACTCCTTTCTGGCGAATCCATCTCAATGAAAACCGACAAGCATCTATATGCCATCTTCGAAGCAAAACCGGAATGGATTTTCGAACTCACAGGACTCGAATCTCCCGGGGAATGCGAATTAATTTCAGTTTCCCTGAAAGCCATCGAGCAAGGGGCTGATGCCGTTGTATTTCCCAAAGACCCCACCAAAAAGCTGACCGTGGTGGAATTTCAGTTTCGCAATGACCCCAATATTTACGGACGTATCGTGATAGAAATGGTGTTGCTCCAGCAACAAAATCAGATGCGGGAGGTTCAAGGGATTATTTTCTTTCGCTACCCCAATCACGATCCGCAAACCAAACCGTGGAACCAGGTAATCCATTCATTTACCTTGAGGGAAATGTTGGAAAGTCTGGAAAACCGAGATTCCACTCATCCACTTGTTGCAGTCTTTCGCCCCGTACTGCTAAGCAACGAAGAGACTCTCGAAAAAAAAACCAGGAATATTACAATCAGACAAAATCTAGTTCCTTGCCGGAATTGGAAAAGGAAACCTTGCTGGATGTGTTTGTTGATTGATTGGAACAACGGTTCAAGGATAAAAGCAAAAAGGAGATCGAAAAAATGTTACTAGGTGATTTACCGGACCTCCGCGAAACTCAATCGGGCAAAGACTTAATTCAAATCGGCACAATCGAAGGGATGCAAAAATCCTTACTCCTCCAGCTAAAAACAAAATTCGGCTCAATTGCAACGGAAATTCAAGAAAGGATTCAACGATTGGATTCTGAGGAAAAGTTGAACGACCTTCTGGTGCAAATTCTAAAGGTTGATTCTGTGGATCAAATAAAATGGTAAATACCGGAATGGAGTAATAGTTTTTCTTCCAACTCCACACCCGTTCCGATATAATCTAATTATCACACCCGGTAATTAATTCCCGCTTGCTCCAATCATACCAGGAGCCTTGAAGATCAATTCTAACAAAGGACAGCAAAGTGAAGGCCCTTAAATATTTTGCCTTGCCTTTTTTCACCGTGTTGCTCGTAGGAACTACGGGCTTCTTCTTCCAATCTTTGTTGGCTGGAGCAAACATCCAGGAACCCAAAAAAGAACAAAAAGTTAGCCTTTCCGGAAAGGTTGATTTTAACGAGGATATCCGCCCCATTCTGTCCAAGAACTGCTTTTTCTGCCACGGTCCGGATGAACATCAACGAAAGGCGAAACTCCGTTTGGATCTCAAGGCGAATGCTTTGGAACCTCGAGACGGCTATCACATTATAGTTCCCGGGGAGCCCGAAAAAAGTGAGCTTTACTTGCGAATCACCTCCGATTCCAAACGGGAATTGATGCCGCCCCATCGCACTAACAAAACACTGACTTCTAAAGAAAAAGCCCTGGTTCGCCGCTGGATTGAACAAGGAGCCGATTGGCAAGATCACTGGGCTTTCGAAACTCCTACCCGGCCAAAATTGCCGATGGTAAAGAATAAAAGTTGGGTACGAAATCCCATCGATCAGTTTATTCTGGCCAAGCTCGAAGAGAAAGCAATGTCTCCTTCTCCTGAGGCAGATCGTTCCACATTGATTCGCCGCGTAACCCTGGACCTCACAGGATTGCCCCCGACTCGGGAAGAGGTCAAAGCATTTCTCAACGACAAATCAGAAAATGCTTACGAGAAATTAGTGGATCGATTGCTTGCTTCTCCTCATTACGGAGAACACATGGCCCGGTTTTGGTTGGATACGGCTCGCTACGGCGATACCCATGGACTCCATTTGGATAACTACCGGGAAATGTGGCCTTACCGGGACTGGGTGATCAATGCCTTCAATGAAAACCTACCCTACGACCAATTCATTATTCACCAACTGGCCGGGGATCTTCTTGTGAATTCTAGCACCGACGATTTAGTAGAGACGGGATTTAATGGCTGTCATGTCTCCTCCATGGAGGGGGGGTCGATCCGCGAAGAGGTTTTTGTCCGCAATGTGGTGGATCGGGTTATCACCACGGGCAGTGCCTTTATGGGGCTAACCGTGGGTTGTGCCGTTTGCCACGATCATAAATACGATCCGGTAACGCAGAAAGAGTTCTACCAACTCTTTGCCTTCTTCAACAGTTTGGACGCAAATCCCATGGATGGCAATAAAGCGCAACATCCGCCTGTTCTGCGTGTGCCGGGCTTGGAGCAGAAACAGAGGAGAGAGGAGTTGCAAAAGGAAATCGTAAAAATCCAACAGGAAATCAAAGCAAAGGTCGCTTCATTCAAATACGAAGAGCCAAAGGAGCCTGCTCAACCGAAGTTGCCCGAGCCGAAAGAGGTGGTTTGGATTGAAGACGACCTGCCGGTGGGGGCCAATCCTCAAGGCGGCTGGAAATGGGTAACAGAGAACAAAAAGCACCCCGTTTTCAGCGGCAAACGAGCTTCCACTCGAACGGCCGGACCCAAAGTAGATCAGCACTATTTTACCGGGGCTAAAAACCTATTGCAGATTACTAAGGGTGACGTTTTGTTTGCCTATGTCTATCTGGATCCCAAGAATCCACCGAAAACCATTATGTTGCAGTTCAATGATGGAACTTGGGATCATCGGGCTTACTGGGGACCGCCACGGATAAATTTTGGCCGAGACGGTTCCACGCGAATCAAACTTGGGGATCTTCCCAAAACCGGTGAATGGGTGCGGCTGGAGGTGGATCCGGCGAAAGTGAAGCTCAAACCCGGTGCCAAACTAAATGGCTGGGCGTTCACCCAGTTTGATGGAACCGTTTATTGGGATCGCGCGGGTATTGTAACCATGCCGGATCCCTCTCAGCTTCGTTTTGATTCCTTGGCCCAATGGGTCGAATTTCAACGCAAACGAAAATCGTCCAGCATCCCTAAAAATATTCAGGCCATTATTAATCTGGACAAAAAAAAGCGTACCGATGCCCAACAAAAACAACTGACCGCCTATTTCGTGGAAAATGCTTTCTTGGGTAGCCGCGAGCTACTCCAGCCGTTGCACCAGAAGATTGCCAAGCTCAAGGCCGAAATGTCGGCCCTGGAAAAACAATTTGGCACCACTTTGATTTGGAAGGAAACGGCGAAGCCACGGCCCGCTTATTTCCTCAAGCGAGGTGAGTACAATCTTCGCGGCGAGCAGGTTTCCCGAGATACTCCAACCTCGTTGCCGCCAATGAAGAAGGATCAGCCCAAGAATCGTTTGGGGCTGGCTCAGTGGTTAGTTAGTGCCGAACATCCGCTGACTGCTCGCGTGGCGGTCAATCGTTTTTGGCAGCAGTATTTCGGCATCGGCATTGTGGAAACCAGTGAGGACTTCGGCAATCAAGGAGCCCGGCCGAGTAACCAGCAATTGCTGGACTGGTTGGCAGTAGATTTTCGGGAGAATGGTTGGGATGTGAAGCGGTTGCAAAAAATGATCGTCACTTCCGCCGCCTATCGGCAATCTTCCAGGGTAACCCCCGAGGTTTTCAAGAAAGATCCTCGCAACCGATTTTTGGCACGTGGGCCACGATTCCGGTTGGATGCGGAGATGCTGAGAGACCAAGCTCTCTTCGTGAGTGGGCTGTTGGTCGAAAAGATCGGCGGTCCTAGTGTCAAGCCGCCGCAACCCAAGGGATTATGGTTTGTCGTCGGTTATTCCGGTTCCAACACCGTCCGTTTCAAAGCGGACCAAGGTCCGGAAAAGATTTACCGCCGAAGTTTATACACCTTTTGGAAGCGAACTTCTCCGCCGCCGCAAATGGCCATCTTGGACGCGCCTTCCCGCGAATCCTGCATCATGCGGCGGGAAAGAACCAATACCCCGCTCCAAGCTTTGCTGCTGATGAATGAGAAACAATTTTTCCAAGCGGCGCAAAACTTTGCCCAGCGGATTCTCAAAGAAGGTGGCAAGACCGATACCGAGCGACTTTCGTGGGCATTTCAGACGGTGACGGCACGAGTTCCCAGCAAAACGGAGCTGGAAATCTTAACCGGAGCAGTGCAGGATTTCCGAAAGGATTTCAAAGAAAATCCTAAAGCCGCCCAAGACCTCATTAAAGGAGAGGTTCCCAAGGATATGGATGTTGTGGAGCAGGCTTCCTGGACCTTGGTTGCCAACACTATTCTCAACCTCCATGAAGTGGTAACCAAGAATTAAACTCCTTCTTCCAAAGTGCGGACAAAGTGCGGAGACATTGGCGTCTTCGCACTTTAGTCTTCGTCGTCCTATCAACCAAGCCGCTTGTTTCAATTCCAAACTACCTCCTATACTAATGCTAAGTGATTGAAGAAAACCCAGAGGAGAAGTCCCCTCATTATGGATAACAATACCATCGTGGTACGTGGTGCGCGGGAACATAACCTGCGAAATGTGAATCTCGAACTTCCCCGAAATCAACTCATTGTTTTTACCGGCGTTAGCGGCTCCGGCAAGAGTTCCCTGGCTTTCGATACGCTTTATGCCGAGGGCCAGCGCCGTTACGTGGAATCGCTTTCCAGCTATGCCCGCCAGTTCTTGGGGCAGCTGCAAAAACCGGATGTAGATTACCTGGGCGGTTTGTCACCTTCGATCAGCATTCAACAAAAGACGGCCGGAAGAAATCCGCGTTCCACCGTGGGAACCATAACCGAAATCTATGACTATCTGAGGGTCCTCTTTGCCCGCATCGGTTTGGGTCATTGCCCGCAATGCAACCGGCCGATCACCGCCCAAACCCGGGATCAGATTATTGGCACTATTTTAGCCTTGCCTGCGGATTCGCGGTTCCTGATCCTGGCCCCGGTCATTCGCGGACAAAAGGGCGAATACAAAGACCTCTTCGCCGACATGCTCCGCCGGGGCTACATCCGCGGCCGGGTTGATGGTCAGGTGGTGAAACTCACGGAAAACCTGCAACTGGACCGGCGCATCAAACACAACATCGAGATTGTCATCGACCGGCTGAAGAATGACGCCAAAGCCCGTCCCCGGTTGGCCGAAGCAGTAGAACAGGCCCTTTCCCTGGGGGAGGGCTCGATCATAGTTGCCGTGGAAAAGGCCGCGAACAAAGGCGAGGAAACCGAGTACGAAGACATCCTTCTCTCCGCCCATTACGCCTGCACCCATTGCGGACTGAGTTATGAGCCGCCGACACCGCAGTTGTTCAGCTTTAACAGCCCCCAAGGAATGTGCCCGGATTGTGATGGACTGGGAACTCGCTACACCTTTGACCCGGATCTGCTCATCCCCGATCCAAGCAAGAGTTTTTACCAGGGAGCAGTCCCAATTGTTGGGGCACTTCGTGGCATGGGCCGTTGGCGGAAGCACATCTATGAAGGCGTGGCAAATACGCTGGGCATTGATCTGAAGAAACCCTGGAAGAATCTGCCCAAGGAGCACCAAGACTTGTTGTTATACGGGTCCGGCAACAAGCACATCACCTTTGAATGGCGACAACGAAACGGAGTGGTTTGGAAGCATGGGGACAAATGGGAGGGGATTATTCCTCAGCTAATGACCAGCTTCAAAAAGACCGCTGCGGGGCCGCGCCGATTGCAACTGGAAAAATACATGCGGGTAGTTCCCTGTTCTTCCTGCGATCAGGAACGCCTCAATCCGCAAGCTCGTGCGGTTCGAGTTGGCGGAAAGACTTTGAAGGAAGTTGGCAGCTTACCCATTGGAGAGTTGGCGGGTTGGTTGCAACCGGAGACGGGAGCACTGGAAAAGAAT
>CAZPPD010000355.1:0-6362 GCA_964588185.1 uncultured Alcaligenaceae bacterium
GTGGAAGATGACCAGAACAAAAATAAAGAACGCAGAAAAGCAGTCTAGGATGAATTGGAACAGATCAACCGCGAACTGGAACAAAAGCTGCAAACCAAGAAAGACTCCTTAAACCAGATCTTGGTGCAGCGCGGCTTGCCGACTTTGGAAGAAGAAAAGCGAAACACGGAAATTTTGCTAAAGAGTTTGGAGACTGCTAATAAAAAAGCGCAGGAAATTAATCTGGAAGTACGGAAGTACGAGTCCGCATTGGAGCAGTTAAACAAGCAGAACTCGAGAACCGATCCCAAAGTATCCATTGAAAGCTTCCTCAAGGAAGACGAAATTCTCAAAGGCTACCGAGATAAGTTGGCAGCCATCAATGCCCATATTCAATTCCTTAAGACCAAAGCCACAGCGAAGGTTCAGCGGCAATATCTGGGAGAGTACATCGAAAAACGCAATGACGTAATCGACTTGATGAACTCCTATCAAAAGACCCAATTGCAATTGGCGCTCTCGCAAAAGAAACAAAGCCAAAAGTATATCGAAGATGAAATTGACCGGCTGCGAAACGAAATCCGTAAGGGGCACCAAAACCGCAGTACACCGGATGTGGAACAACTCCGGGCAAAGATAAAAACGCTGGAAGGTTCGGTGAAAGAGTCCGGAGACAAAATAACGAAACTGAAGGTGATCATCGCCAAAGGGGCTCATATCACCTTCTTCCAGGAAGCCGAAAGACCGCGAACTCTGGATCGAACTCGGCAAATCAAGTATGCCGGAGCTTCAGGTCTTGGTGTTTTCGGTTTGTTGTTGTTCGGGGTTACTTTACTCGAATTTAACCGGCGCAAAATTAACACGGTGGCAGATGTTACCAACGGGTTAGGGGTACGCCTGGTAGGCACCATCCCTTCCGTGCCAAGGAAAGCGCAGGCGACCGAGACGAATGGATCCAAAAAGAATACCTACCACAAAAACCTGCTGACAGAATCGATTGATTCCATTCGAACTCAACTCCTTCACACCGCTACGGCTGAAGGACTCCAAGTGCTCATGGTAACCAGTGCCTACAGTGGAGAAGGCAAGACCTCCTTTTCTTCGCAACTAGCTGCCAGTCTTGCCCGTGCCTGGAAAAAGACACTGCTGGTTGATGGTGATATGAGGAACCCTGCTATTCACACCGTTTTTAACCTGCCTGTTGATCCGGGATTTAGTGAGGTCCTGCGCGGTGAGGTGCAACCTGCTGAGGTCATCCAGACCACCTCGGTTAGCCGATTGTGGGTGATGCCTGCAGGGCAATGGGATAGTCACTCGGTGCAGGCACTGGCCCAGGATGGTGTCCGCACGACCTTCGACGAACTCAAAGAAGAATATGACTTCATTGTTGTCGATTCCTGTCCCTTGTTACCGGTTGCCGACTCATTACTTTTAGCCCATCACGTCGATGCCACCTGCTTTACAGTCTTGCGCGAGGTAAGTCGCGCTCCGGCTGTCCACCTGGCTCAGCAGAAGCTGGCTAATCTCGGCGTGCGTTGTTTAGGAGCGGTATTGATAGGTGGAAAGGCTGAATACGGTAGTTACAAGTACAACAGTTTTACTCGGTCCCTATGACTCGAATTCTCTCTGCCATATTGGTCATTGTGTTCATATTGTTATCGGGATTGGTCCATGGGATCTGGACCTCCCGGTGGCAGTTGTCCACTGCCTTGGAGGAATCCATGGCACAGGTGGCGAACGTCCCTCTCAAGGTAGGTGACTGGGAAGGCAAAAACCATAAATCCGATGAGTCGGAAAAAGAAACCTTTGCCAAAGCAGGTGCCCTTGCCTACTGGTCCCGGGAATATCGCCACCGCAAAACTGGAGCGGAAGTAACGGCCATTTTAATGTCTGGTCCATCGGGACCTCTGTCCGTGCATACTCCGGATGTTTGCTATCCCGGAGCCGGTTATGCCATGAAAGGGGAAGCAGAGCGGCATTCATTTGGCGAGCAGGAATTTTGGAAAGGAACCTTTGTCAAAGGAAAACCGCTGGTAACCGGCCAGTTAATAATATTCTGGTCTTGGAATTGCCAAGGGCGGTGGCAGGCACCGGATAACCCCCGCTTTACCTTTCGAGGCCAACCCTACCTTTACAAATTCTATGTGATCCACCAATCCACTCAGCGAATCGACACTGAAGATACAGGTGTCGTCGAGCAGTTCATCCAGGATTTCTTGCCGGAATTAAAGAAATCGCTGTATTCGGGAAACACCTCCTAATCTGCAAGCTATACTTTCGACAGCATAGTAGGAACAGGCAACTAAAGTTGGATTGGGGCTTTTGTGGACAAACAAAAGCTACCACTGGTTTCTAGTGTTCTGTCACAGAGTATCGGGAAAAAGAAATCAGACCTGAAGGGTCAATCCGGCTAATGTTCCCGACCCCTTTTTCTCCACACCCCTGTGACAGGACACTACAACGGCCTAGAAATCTCGGTCCCCAACGAAATGGAGAGGCTGTGTCCACGGTACCGACGACCTTTAATGAGATCGCCGATGTCAATTCCCCGAAGGCTCCGGAAGAGAATTTGGCCGCCGGCAATTTGGCCCAGAAACATTTCGATTCCTGGTACGGCAAAGCTAAATTCATTCTGGATTTTACTCTGGCTCTGATCATATTCATGGTGACGTTTCCGTTATTGGTCCTTTCCATGTTGCTGGTGAAGTTGACCTCCCGAGGTCCCGCCTTGTATTGCCAGACTCGGGTCGGGCAAAACGGGGTTCCTTTTACCATCTACAAAATTCGCAGCATGACCCATAACATCGAAAGCTTGACCGGCGTCCAATGGTCCAAGCCGGGGGATTCCCGCATTACTCCGGTAGGCCGTTTCCTGCGAAGGACCCACTTGGATGAGCTGCCCCAGCTCTGGAATGTGCTTCGGGGTGACATGAGTTTAGTGGGGCCTAGACCGGAACGGCCGGAATTTGTCCCGCAGTTGGAAATTGCCATTCCCCGTTATCGGGACCGGCTGTTGGTGCGGCCCGGAGTTACCGGCTTAGCCCAGGTACAATTGCCCCCGGACACTAACTTGGACAGCGTTCGCTTGAAACTTGCTTATGACTTGTACTACATCCGCCACATAAGTCTTTTCCTGGACCTGCGGCTGATCTTCAGTACCGGGTGCAAGCTGTTTACCATTCCGTTCTCCATCATCCGCAGGATTTTCCGATTTCCGCAAAAGGACCTTATTCAAAAGGAATACGAGAAATTAATAGAGGAGAAACAAATGCAGGAAGGACATCAGCAAGCAGGTTAGGTGGCTGTTCCCGGTGAGCTTATCTGCTGGGATCACCTTCTATTCCTTAACCCCTCAAGGCAACTATGGGATTTTTTCTATTTCTTCTGGTAAACGCAGCTCTGTTTATTCGACCGGCGGAGTTATCCCCGGCTTTGAAGACCGTGCCGATCTATGAAATTTTGATTCTGTCCTGTTTTGCTTGTTCTATTCTCAATATTGTTCAGCAATTCACCAAATCCGGCATTCTGGTTCAGCCAATCACGGTTTTTGTCCTTGCCTTGATTATCCCGATCTTTGTCTCCAGCTTAGCAACGGAAGAACTCTCCAAAGCCTGGGAACATGCATTTGAGTTTCTGAAAGTGCTGGTATATTTCGTCCTGCTAATCTCCGTGGTTAATACTCCGCGCCGCCTGCGCTATTTCCTCATTTGCATCACCCTCTTTGCTGCGGCTGTGACCCTCATCGCAGTGTTGGATTACAACCAGGTCATTGATCTGAAAACGTTACAATCTTCTCTCAAAGATACACGCAACGAGGAATCGCCGGATCACCTGGTATTCAACCGCCTGCGGGCAACGGGAATATTCAGTGACCCTAATGACTTCAGCCTACTCCTGGTCATTGCCATTCCCTTGTCCTTACACTTGCTGATCGACGGGACCAAGGGATTTGCCCGGTTCCTGTGGTTGGTGCCCGTGCTGTTGTTTGGCTATGCGTTGCTACTGACTCAATCCCGCGGTGGCTTGCTTTCGGTAATGTTTGGAACCTTTATGGTGTTGTGGGGCAGATTAGGCTTTCGCGCTGCATTGACTTTGGCGTTGGTAATGTGTCCGGCGTTGATATTTTTCCTGGCTACCAGACAGCGAGGCGTAATCACTACTGACGATACTGCTCAGCTTCGGTTTCAGCTATGGAGTGATGCATTTCAGTACCTCAAGGAATCTCCCTTGATCGGCATTGGAGTGGATAAGTTTAAGGAACAATCCGGATTAGTTGCTCACAATTCTTTCTTACATTGTTTTGGGGAACTGGGATTTGTTGGCGGATTTCTCTTCTTTGCGGCAGTTTTTTGTGCTGTGTGGGGCTTGTTCCAACTGCGCATTACCAAAACAATAATAATCAATGAGGAACAAAGGAGCTGGAATCCTTACTTGATGGGCATGGTGTCCGGAGCGGCGATGTTGATGATGACCCTGTCGCTGAGTTACCTTGTGCCCACCTATATGCTGCTGGGAGTTGCAGTTGTCCATTTGAATATGGCTCAAACCTACCCGCTGGTGGATACTCCCAAATTGAATGGACCTTGGTTGGTTCGCATTTTCTTTACGAATATCGCCTTTCTGGGAGTGCTTTATATAGCTGCCAAGATATTGGTTCGCTGGGAATAAGCTTTACGTACCGCGATATTCCGCCCATGTCTTTGGGGTTTCATACACTCGGATTGCCGACAACCGGACCGGCTTTAGTTGTTGAACCAGTACTTCCCAAATTACCCGAGTGATATTCTCCACCGTCGGGTTCAAAGTGCTAAACTCCGGGGTGTCTTCGTTGAGGTGCTTGTGATCAAAGCGGTCAATCACCTCCTTGACCTTTCGTTGAAATTCCACTCGATTCATTTCCGGGCTTTCGGAATGACAGTCCACTGTCACTTCGACCACATAATTGTGCCCGTGGCCCTTGGGATTATTACATTTCCCGAATATTGCTTTGTTTTCCTGTTCACTTAGCCCTACACAATGCAACCGGTGGGCAGCGGAAAATTCAAACTGTTCCGTTAATTGTACGATCACGGGTGATTCCCTATTAATGGTAAATGACAGATATGGAGAAGCTTGCAGTTGGAGTTTAACCAAGGGCAAGCCATTTATCTCTTGGCGGATCAACTTAAGCCAGAGGTCGCGAAGAAAATCGTCTGCTTTAAATTTCCTTCCTTCGGAATGATAAGAATGAACCAGGAAGGAAGCGTTATTCCTTAGCGTGTCTTCAATAACTTTTATGTCGCAGAGGTAACCGGTTTTTTCCTCGGGGTCTCCTTCCAAAGTGGCCCGAAGTTGGATAAAAGGGGAAAGCTCACTGGATGCAGGCCATCCGGACCAAGAGTTCATCTGGGAATGCTTTAAACTGGAGGGTTCCATATCCGCGAGATGTAACCGGATTTCCCTGGTCAACTGAATCATTTACTAGGTGTCTCCTTGCCTTGTCGTGCCCTTCGGAATAAATATCTACTCCTATTATGACCACTCCATCAAGTTCGTCACTCCATGAACGCCGGGAACGAGTTTTCTTGATACTTTCGGGCTTGTTCCTGGGAACCATAACGATGCTCAACATTCTGGGAATCAGCCGGTTTGTGGATCTGTCTTTTCCCCTGTTTGGCTTCAAAATTCCCATGGTCGTTGCCGTTGGCGTTCTGCCCTACCCGATCACTTTTTTATGTACAGACTTTATCAGCGAATTCTACGGCAAGCACAGAGCCAATGCGGTGGTGTGGATGGGAGTGGTCCTGAATCTTTGGGTGGTTTTCATCCTGTGGTTGGGAAGTGCATTGCCACCCTCTCCCCTTTTGGACCCGGTCACGGGAGAAATCGCCGCAAATGCTCCCGACCGGGCGTTTTTCGACATCAAACGATTGGCCTATGGAGCCGTATTGGCTTCGATGATCGCCTTTTTGGCCGCACAATTTTGTGATGTTTACCTGTTTCATTTTTTCAAAAAAGTCACCAACGGAAAACACCTTTGGCTGCGGAACAATGGCTCCACCTTGGTAAGCCAGTTTATTGATACTTCGGCAGTGATTCTAATCACCCATTTTTACGCCGGTGCTCTTCCTATTGTCGAAAGTGAAGATTTGATACCCCAGTTGGTTATTTTCATTGCCTCCGGGTATGTCTTTAAAATGCTATTTGCCTTGTTTGACACCGTTCCCATGTA
Source organism: uncultured Alcaligenaceae bacterium (assembly GCA_964588185.1). GTDB lineage: Bacteria > Planctomycetota > Planctomycetia > Gemmatales > Gemmataceae > CAZPPD01. The sequence goes on from CAZPPD010000355.1 coordinate 6,191, forward strand.
TTTGGGATCGCAGTTCCTAAAAGGCTACTTGCAAATTGACCCGAAAAAAAGCTGATCTCAGGGCAACAATAATCCCGCCGCATGTTAGTTGCACGGGGGGAAGCAGTCCCGTAAAATCAATTGGAGTCGGCCAAGCAGCTCTATCTCGCGGTTTTAGGAGACCGTATGGCGT
>CAZPPD010000356.1:0-6360 GCA_964588185.1 uncultured Alcaligenaceae bacterium
ACTAAAAACCTGCTCCAGCAAATTACAGACGATTCTTTGGCCAGCAAAGTTACCGGGTATTTTGTTGATAGCGCCGTCAAACAAGGCAAGGCAAGTAAAGAGCACCTTCCATCCGAACTTCAGGAAGAGTTCGGCTTGATTTTGGAAGCGTTTGCTTGCAGCCATGCCGGACGGGATGATGAGGCTCGGGAAAAACTGCAACGAATAGGCCTGCGTTCTCCCTTTTTGGATTGGAAGCTGTTGCTGCGGGGCCTCATCGCCTACTACCAGAACGAGGACGACCGCTGTTTGGAGAATTGGCAACGGTTGGATCCGGAGCGTTGGCCTTTCCGATTAGCCGCTCCGCTTCGCTTTCAGATAGATTCGGATTTTGCCAAGAACCAATCTGCTGCAACACAAAATGTCCTCAAGAAGAAATCCAACAACCTGCAAAACCCCCTCCTCCAGCAATTAAGATATTTGCAGAAACTCATCCACAATGAAGAAAAGCTCCCGCAAGCGTTCCGCAAAGCTGAATCCCTCTTGCCTACTCTGCGAAAGGAGTTTCCGGAAAGCATTCCAAGGCTTGGGTCGTGCTTTTATTGGACGATTATCCATCACGGCTTTCCCGAGGATTTGAAACGTCATCAACGGATATTCGAATCCGATCCTTTGGATCCAACCTATTCGCGGTTGGAAGCCTTAATCCTCGAGGGCGAAAACCGCATCGAGGAGGCCTGTGAGGCCTGGCAAATATTCGAAAGAGAGGTCGTAAAGAATTCCCATTATTTTTCGGAGGAGCAAAAAATACGGGCTCGGGCCATGATCTGGAAACGGATGGGAAGTATTTGCCATACTCAGGAACGGAAAAGAAAGGAATTGGAAAAGAAGCCGCGATCCAAGAAGGGAAAAGATGGCGGAACGGAATCTTATTTCTTGAAGAGCATTAAAATTGATCCAGATTATCACCTGCCCTACATTCTGCTTTTCGACTGGTACGTTGAGAATCAGGAAATCTACGATGCGAAAGCTATTGGCCGCAAATTCCTGGGAATTAATCCCAACCATACCATCATCCGGCAAAATTTGGGGAATCTGCTATTGGATGAGAAGAACTATTCCGAAGCAGTTCATCATCTTCAATTAGCACTTAAAGCCAACCCACTGGATAAGAAATTGCGAATGAACGTGGGAGTAGCTGTTAACCTCTACGGGAGGAGCCTTGCCCAGGAAGGAAAGATCCGCGATGCGCAGGAATCTTTTCAAGCTGCAATAGAGCTTGTGGACCCCGAGAAGTTACATTTCGTCTACTGCAAATGGGCCGCTTGCGAATTTAAAAACAACAAGCCCGAGAAAGCAGAAGAATTGTCGGCCAAAGCTCAAGAAGTTATGGGGGGAACGCGATTGGGAGTTGTCTATTGTCTTCTCATTGAATTAATCCATTTGAAACTTACTAAGCTCAAATCCCAATACAATAAAGAATTCAATCAGTTGTTGGACCAACCACCCCAACCGGAAGCTGCCCTCGCTTTAGCAGATATCGTTACTGCACACAAAGTGTGGAATTTTAATTATCATGGGCAGCAAACTCACGAGAAAAAGGTCTTCACCTACCTGCGAAAAGCCACCCAAGCAAACTATACCAAACAGCAACTAGAGCAGATTTGTAAGCTGTTAAAATCCGGACGGAGAAGAGAGGTGGGATCGGAGTATTGCCGGCTGGGGCAGAAGAAGTTTCCCAAAGATCCGGTTTTCCTTATCCTGGAAGCCGAATTGCACATTGCCTGCAAGCGGGTTGACCGGCAAACCATTTTCCAGAAATTAACCAAAGCCCGAAAGTTGCTTGCCAAAGTACCAGACCAAAGCCAGACCGAGGATTTACAAAAACGATTAGAGGCATGTGAAAAAGAAATGTGGCCTTCAAATCCTTTTGGGAACATCTTCTCCATGATGGAGATCTTTGAAGAGATGGGATTTTTCGAAGAATTCTAAATCACCGTTAGGAGTAGACGAGTGGAAGATCCATATGCGGTTTTTGGATTGCCCCCCGATTGCGGCGACGAGGCGATTCGCCGCCGCTATTTGCAACTGGTTCGCGAGTTTTCTCCCGAACGCCACCCAAAGAAGTTTGCCGAGATCCGCCAGGCTTATGAAAATCTCAAGGACCTAGACACCCGGCTGGAATATCGGCTTTTTGAGGCGGGAAAAACCGAAAGTGTGGAAGCAATTATTGAGGATATTCAATGTCGGATGAAACGACGCCGGTTGTCCCTGAGGGATCTGTTCGCCGTTCACCCAAAGGGCTAACCGCGGAAGATATCGAACAAATTTTAAGTGATTTTCGTTCCTGGTTGGTGGAACTTGCCGATGCTCCGCCTGCAGAAGACCGGGAAGATGATTTTCCGCCCCAAGAAGAGCCGTTGGACCTGAATACCCTGTTACGGCAATTCATCGCCTTGCGGCAGGAAGTGAAATTGCAGACTAAAACCGCTCGGGCACAGCAGGAACAAAATAGCGAAACCCTTAAGCAACTGACTTACGGTTTGAAAGAGCTCACAAAAGTTAAGGATCAATCCCCGGAATCTTCTCCCCCGCTGCTCAAAACACTGGTTGAAATTCATGATTCCTTGAGCCTGGCCCAGCGGGAAATCCAACGAGTGGAAGCAAACCTTCTCCCTGCTCTGGAAGTGCTGCAACAAACCCCAACAGCCGCCTATCAAAAAGAACTTCCCGCGTTGATCCGTTTGTTTGGAGGAAACAGCATCATCCAGAAACACCTCACCCAGCAAGCCCTGGAGAGGCAATCCACCGTCAAGGAAGCTGCCAATCGCATTCAGCAACTGCTTACTTCCCTGGTCACCGGATACAGCATGAGCGTCAATCGACTGGAGCGAAATATGCAAGAGCAGAATCTGCAACTAATCCCAACAGTTGGCAGGGAATTTGATCCGGAGTTAATGGAGGTTGTGGAAGTGATTGCCGACGCGGAACGGGCAACGACCGAGGTCATCGAAGAAATCCGCCGAGGGTATCTTTGGAAAGGGCAGGTATTTCGCTACGCCCAGGTTCGTGTTGCTAAACCAAGTCTCAACGGAAGGATCTCATGAGCGAAGTAATCTTAGGAATAGATCTGGGGACAACCAATAGCGCCGTCGCCATCTTGCAAGACGGCAAACCGCGTGTCCTGGAAGAAAACGGCAATCCGATTCTGCCGAGTTGTGTCGGCCTTTCGGATGACGGCAGGTTATTGATAGGGACTGCCGCTCGCAATCAGTATGTCCTGGCTCCCGAACGCACCTTGAAATCCATCAAACGCAGGATGGGGGAGGACATCAAGGTGACTCTGGGGGATCAACAATATCGGCCCCAAGAAATCTCGGCCATGATTCTCCGAGCGTTACGCGACCGTGCGGCTCAACAACTGGAACGCGAGATAACCAAAGCGGTCATCACGGTGCCGGCCTATTTCAATGATGCCCAGCGGCAGGCAACCAGGGAAGCCGGGGAACTGGCCGGTTTGGAGGTCATGCGGATCTTGAATGAACCCACCGCGGCTGCCTTGACCTATGACCCCAACCTGCAAGACATGCAATGCCTTCTAGTTTACGACTTAGGGGGTGGGACGTTTGACGTTTCCATCGTTCAGGTTCAAGAAGGCGTCATCGAGGTGCTCTCCAGTCACGGGGATACTCACCTGGGCGGCGATGATTTCGACCAGCTACTATTTGACCACATTTGTAAGCTCTTCCAGGATGAACACGGTATCGACCTGTCTGCCAATGTGGCAAGCAAAGCCCGAGTATTACAGGCGGCGGAAAAAGCCAAAATTCATCTTTCCTTTCATCCGTTTGCACGCATTGAGGAAGAATTCATCGCGGAAAAGGAGGGACAAGCGCTTCACTTGGATTTGGAGATTAATCGTGAGGATTACGAGAATCTTATCAACCCGTTGGCCGATCGCACCATGGATTGCGTGCAAAAAGCCTTGGAAGACTGCCAACTAACCGGATCGGCGATCGACAAAGTGGTTTTGGTTGGCGGCAGCACTCGCACTCCATTGATAACTCGACTCCTGGAGGAGCGGCTGGGCCAACCGGCGCACCAGGAAGTAAACCCGGATCTATGCGTAGCCTTGGGAGCGGCAGTACAAGCCGGTTTGATTGCCGGGGAAGAAGTCGGGGCGGTTTTGGTGGACATCACTCCTCATTCCTTGGGCATCAAGTGTTTGGACATCGAAATGGGTGGATTAGATTTTCCGTTCCGCTTTGCTCCCATCATCAATCGCAATTCTCCTTTGCCGACTTCCCGAAGTGAGATTTTTCACACGGTGTCAGATAACCAGTCAAGTGTCGAGATTGATATTTTCCAAGGCGAGAACGAAGACATCCGCCGCAATCATCGCGTCGGCAAGTTTGTCATCGAAGGTCTGGCTCCGGTTCCCGCGGGGAATCAAATCCTGGTGCAACTGGATTTGAATTTAGATGGCTTGTTAAATGTTTCAGCTCGGGAAAAAGCAACTGGCTTGCAGAAACAAATCACCATTGAGAATGCCCTGGTTGAATTCGAACGAGAGGGGATCAGCCAAGCCCGTGAACGGTTAAACCAACTCTGGGATGAACTGGAGGAACAGGAAGCAAGCAATCATTGGAACGGAGAAGACGAATTTGAACTGGAAGAGGAAGGAGACGAAAACCCGGTCCTGGTTTCCGGACCGCGTGAAGGCCAACGGGAGACCGTCCAAGCCCGCGCCTTGCTGGAAAAAGCCGAGCGGCTGATCGGTGGTCCTATCCCCGATGAGGACCGCAAAGATGTTGAAGGTCTCATGGAAAAGGTACGTGTTGCCTTGACGGACCGCAAGTGGGACGAGGTCCATTCGGCCTGTGACGAACTAAGCGATGTGTTGTTTTACCTTGAGGATGCGTAGAGATGGAATGCCCGGTGTGTCGAGCGGAAAACCCGGTGGGACCGGATTGTCGGCGGTGTAAAGCGGATCTATCGTTGTTGTTTCAGGTGGAAGTTCAAGGCCAACTTCTAAAACAGAAATCTTGCGAATTAGCATCAACCAACCAATGGGAAAAAGCCAGAAAGGTTGCCGAAGAATCTCTTCGCTTGCAAGATACCGAGGAAATTAGGAAACTCATCTCAGTCTGTCATCTCGGCCAAGGAAATTTTAAAGAGGCTTTGCTTAATTACCTGCGCATCAACAGAATTGAGAAAGAGAAATTCTCTTCAGAGGCATGAAAGATGCCGATTTTTGCCGTCGCAGATACCCATACATTTCACAAAGATTTGGTTTCGATTCCTGAGGGCGAAGCTTTAATTCATGCTGGAGACTTTTGCGGTAGCGGAAGCTTGGAAGAAATTAGACTTGCAGGCACCATGAACGCGGACCAACTGTGATCGAAATTGAAATGGGGAAGAAGCTAATCCCCAAAGTTGCTCCCCAAAAACAAATCATAAGAAGTTAGTGCCAAGGAGAATCACCAATGAAAACCGTTCGTGGCGACTTATTGAAATTAGCACTCGAAGGCGAGTTCGATGTGATCATCCACGGCTGCAATTGCCAATGTGCCATGGGAGTCGGGATTGCCAAGGCCATCAAATCCCACTTCCCGGAAGCTTACAAAGCCGACTGCAAGACCGCAAAGGGAGACCGCGACAAAATGGGGTCCATCTCCTTTGCCACGGTCGAAAAAAACGGCCAGGAAATTACGGTGGTCAATGGCTACACCCAATTCCATTGGACCGGCGCGGATGGCCTTGCCGACTACGATGCTATTCGCTCGGTTATGCGAGAGGTGAAAAAACAATTCTCTGGAAAACGCATCGGTTATCCCAAGATTGGTGCCGGTCTGGCTAAAGGGGATTGGGATGTCATTTCGCAGATTATCGAAGAGGAACTAGAAGGGGAAGATCACACCCTCGTTGAGTTCGCCCCGAGTAATTAGTATCCGATAGCTTGTTTCATCTCCCGCACCGCCCGTTCCATTCCTACCATGACTGCCCGGGAGACAATACTATGGCCGATATTTAATTCCTCGATCCCCGGTATTTTGGTAATGGGCTGAACATTGGTGTAAGTTAACCCATGGCCCATGTGGACATGCAATCCCATTTGCCGGGCGAATTCGGTGGACCGTTTGAGTGCTCCAAGTTCTTCGGCAATGGCATCATTGGTTTTTGCTTCGGAATAATTGGCGGTCTGGATTTCTACCGCTTTGCCGCCAAGGATTTTTGCGGTTTCGATCTGGAGTTCATCGGGGTCCACGAAGAAGACGACGCCTATCCCCTCATTTAATAGCCGCTTGGAAATTTCCAGGAGAGATTTTTGGTTGGAAACCACATCCAAACCTCCTTCGGTGGTTAACTCATGCCTTTTCT
>CAZPPD010000357.1:0-6353 GCA_964588185.1 uncultured Alcaligenaceae bacterium
TTGTGAAATCCAGGGTTATCCGGTTTGGGGGAGGCAGAGACCATACAACACACAAGGCTCAAGTTGTCATCGGGCATAATGCGGCCCGCACAAGCAGGCGTACTCTAGGAGCACCCATATTTCGAAGATGTAGCGGACCTGGGAAAATGCAGGATCCTGCTTGATCTCCTCCGAAATTGGACGTCGGGTTTTGGTTGGCAGAAAACCTACACTTTTGCCGCAGAGCAAGCCGTTTTGCACTAGTGTAAAAGCTACATCCGGCGGCCAATCCGCATCTGCCTGCCAATTCTCAGGTCGAGAGTGATATTGGGTTTTGGCTTTGATTCCTTTGAGGCTGCCTTCGGTGATCCTCTTTCGCCAAAGACTTTTACCGACTGGAGGCAGCCAGTAGGCATGATTCATCGTGACAATTGGGTTGAGCCGAAAATGGGAATCATCCATTCCTGAGGCCAGGACAATGTCCCCCTGGCGATCCATGGACTCCTCACTGATCCAGGAGATGTCGGCCCGCTCACCGGGAAAGAGTTCCGGCTGCCCCTTGGTAATGACTATCTTCTGCGGTTCATATTGCCGAGGTAGACCGTCTAAAACGGCATCGAGTTCCTTGGCTTGACGATCCTGCATGGGGATCCCAAAGGGACCTTCGGTGTCGTAGTATTGTTTGAGGAAAGAGGGCATAGTGAATCCTTTATTTGAGTTCGGTTCGGAAAAGTAGTTACTCATTGCTCTGCGGACCATCACCCCAGGAAACCGGCGGCAGACCACGTTCAGACCTCAACTCGTTGATGGTGCGGACACCATATTTGAGATCACTTTCTTGTAACTGGAGTTGGAATTTTTGGTTGGCCGGCGTGGGGTCATCCGACATAAGGAACAACTGACCGGTCGAATCAAACAAAGGAACCAGACGCTCGTTAAGTTTCTCGTCGCGCCTACGAATCCTTGGGTAGATAGCGATGGTTTTGTGCAGGTGATCCGAGGCTTGCATGTTGGCCAGGTTGGTATCCGCACTGAGAAAAGGCAAAGGCACATGAAAGGCATTGGCAATATCTTCCTTGGTGGCTTTGTTCTCCGCCAGGGCAGCCAGGTCTCCCATACTATGGGAGAGGACGTCTACCTTGAGGCCGGATTCACTCACTAGCACTTTGCCGGCACCACCTCGGCGAAACTTGTAGTTCCATTGCTCCTCGAGACGATCTCGTTCTTCGTCAGAGATCACCTCATTCGGAGAAAGAACCACACTGGGGATACCGGTGTTGTCATAGATCGCCCGTTTCATTGCCGAATACTCCGAGGACAAGGCGATTTGTTCAAAAGCTGCTCGCAAGGGTGATAACCCGCTGGTATAAGGGTCCCGGGGATCGGGAAAACGGAAGTGAATTACGGTTTCGCAAGGTAGCTGATGACGGTCTCCTCCCGAATGATATTCGTAAAAATCAACCAGGTTTTTGCTGTGAGGATTTCGCCTGGGGAAAACTTGCTGAGCCGGTAAGATCCAGATGTTGACCGGAACTTGAGAGTCGACTTCCAAATACCAGTAGGCACTGCCATGGACCTCAAGGTAGAACTGCGTAAGCTCCCACAAGTCAAAGCCATTGTGTATGGGATTGACCTGTTGGAGGAGGTCGAGCAAAGGGTGATCAATTACCTCCTCAATTCGCTCCATGCCTTTGATCCGGGGCAGGATGTCCTTGCGATGGCATAGCTGCTGATGCCCTGCTTGAGATAGCGGTCGGGTGTTCAAGGTAGAGGTAGTATCTCCAAGAGGAGAACACCGGTAGAGCTTTGGCGGAAACCCTGCACAAACCGAAGCGTTAATGGAGGCACAGGTCCAAGCCGTGTTTTTCAACTCGCTAAGTAACTCGGCTGCGGTGGGCTCCCGATGCCGACGATAGGCATCGAGAAAGGAGGTGCCGGGATTGCGAAGTGGAAATGAACTTTCGGGCACCTTTTTCGGCAGGAGCCACGTGGCAAAGCGGTAAAAGGTTGAAGCTAGAAAATCGCGCATTGGTAGCTCTTTGGTCTTTGGTTAGCTGTAATTGTGTAGAGCACTTGCCCAACCCCTCTCCCCACACGCGGGGAGAGGGGACGATAACCCTCTACCACGACACCTACGGTGGAGAGGGAGTGAGCCCTCTTCTGGAGAAACGAAGAGGGGAAGCTATCTGCTGGGTAATCTTTTGTTTGGCTGAATTCTGACGAATCCAACTACCTGTTAGTAGGGGGTCCATAGAGTTGGGTTGTTCATGAGATCATTCCCCGGCAAAGTTGGTTGATAAGGCTTCTCTTTGGGTTTGCGATTAGTAAATCGAGCCATGGCGCTGGCATCCAGACGGGAGATCAGGTAGCGCAAGGCATCGAGCGCATGGTTGTGTTCATCGACAGGGTTTTCTTGGTTGTTGGTGAAGTCCTGTTCTTTCGGATAGCGGTAGAGCCGTGATTCGGCCACCAGGTTGGGACAGCCTTCGCCATTGATCCTCAGCCGGCCGGTTATCAAGCGAGCAGTTATTGCTTGGATTCCGGGGCGGATGTCGTTTTGTCCGGCTCGCACGGTATGTCCGGCAGCTCGAAGCTCGTTGATTTCCGTTGGTCCCGAGGGATCGGCGTACCAGGCTACTTTTTCCGGGAGGGCGGCTGCATGCTTGTGAAGTGGAGTGTGGCGTTTGTAGCGTTCTCCTTCAATCCACAAGACATCATCGCGGTCCAGGGTTCCCCAGATAGCTGCAAAAGGATTGCGAAAGCCCCAGTCGATGCCGCCAACTCGTTTCCCGGAAGTAGGTGGAGTCCAGTCCCAAAGGATAGCGTTTTCGAAATCCGGATAGACTAATCCTTCACAAGCAGTGAAATCACATTCATATTCCTGGGCCACCCAGGCATCGCCGAATTGGCGGCGTTCCTGCTCAATAAACTCCTCGGTCAATCGCGGGCATTCCTTCCAGGAAACCTGGAAACGATCCCAAAGGCCGGAGTTGTCGCACCAGGCTCGCCAGAAAAATCCCCGTTGGCCAAATGGGGTCGACAAACACACGGTTCTGCCGTTGGCCACGCCGGTCATCGGCCGCACCGAGCTATAAAGGAGGTCCGGAACGCGGGCCGCCTCATCCAAGATGAGAAGATTGACTCCCTGGAAACTGCGAATGGTTTCTTCCTTCCCGGGTAAAGCCACGATGCGACTCCTGTTGGAAAACTCAATTTGCGTTTGGGAATTCTTGGCTATGGCAATCTCCGTATCTAACGCCCGGAAAGCCTCTTTTACGTAGCGGAGAAGTTCTACGGATTGGCGAAGTGCCCTGGAAATCAGGAGAACCAACCTTGCGGGCTCCATAAGGGCGGTGTGCAAAGCCAGCACGGAAGTTACCCGGGACTTCCCCGCTCCACGCGAACAATTCAAAAGAATGTTGCGTTCCGAAGATTCAAGGACCTTTTTTTGCCAGGGGTCCGGGGTCATGTTTTGCGCCAAAAAGATCCGAGTAGGGTCGATGGCAGCGGCAAGAACGTAGGCTGGTCGCATGATATTCATCCACCTGAGCATATGGGTTTTACTTAGTGACTTGCAGTGGTCAGGGTTGCCAAGTAGGCCTGAATTTCCGTTGCTTTCCAACGGACGCATTTCTTGCTGTAGCGGATAGGCTCGGGGAAGCGTTTGTTGGCTACCCAGCGCCAAATGGTTCGTTTGCTGACCCGATGGATGCGGGCTACTTCTGCCACGGTAAGCAAATGGTCCGAAAGGACAGAATTTGATTGGGAAGTCATTGGGGCACCTTTAGTTTGGTTGAGTTTCACTTTCCTTCCCTCATCTCTATACCTTTATATTAATATACAAATTTACACTTTTCAATGATAATTTGCGCTGATTTTTGGTTTTTTTTGGATGACAAAGTCTGTCGCTGACTAGCAAAGATAGGCACAATTTTGGGCAAAACACAGAAATCTCCGGAATCGATATTTCCGGAGGAATTTGGTGATAGGTATTGGAGAGTGTGTGTGAAAGATGAAGATTTGCCTTTCGTTTATTTAATTGTGGGGAAACTAAGCGGGCTCCTGTCAGGGAGGTGTGTACTGAAGGGCGGGAAATTGATAATCTATTCTCCAAGCCCGGGCTTCCTCTCCAAATTGACACTCTTCATTCCGTCGGAAGGGAGATAAATGAGTAACATTGCGCCACCGAAACGTTTGGCTCTCCTGGTTGGCGGTGGGCCGGCTCCTGGAATTAACGGAGTGATCAGTGCCGTCACAATTGAAGCTATTGTGAATCATGGAACCGAGGTGTTCGGTTTTCAGGATGGCTACAAATGGCTGGTCCAAGGGGATACTTCCAAAATTCGCAGGCTGGAAATTGAGCAGGTTCGAAACATTCATCTGCGCGGCGGGTCAATCCTGGGGACTTCGCGAACCAATCCCACCAAATCTGAGTCCGATATGCAGCGAGTGCTAAATATCTTCAGCGAGAAGAAAATTGATGCCCTAGTTTCCATCGGTGGAGATGACACCGCTTTTTCTGCGAGCCAAGTGTACAAGAGCTTTGGCGGGCAAATGCGAGTGGCTCATGTGCCCAAGACGATTGACAATGATTTGCCATTGCCGGAATCGACTCCGACTTTTGGATTTGAAACCGCACGGCAAGTGGGGACGTTTTTGGTGAGGAACTTGGCCGAAGATGGCCGAACCACATCGCGGTGGTACATCATTGTTAGTATGGGGCGGGCTGCCGGCCATCTCGCCTTGGGAATTGGCAAAGCCGCTGCGGCAACGCTAACAATTATTCCAGAGGAGTTTCGTAACCGGCAGATTACCTTGGATGAAGTGTGCGATATTATTGTCGGTTCCATTATCAAGCGGGTTTCCAAGAAACGCTATCATGGAGTCATAGTATTAGCGGAAGGTTTGTTGGAAGCTATTGGGGCTCGTGGATTGACCGAACGAATGGGCGAAAGCCTGAAACATTACGGGAAGATTAACATCGATCCTCACGGGCATCTTCGGTTAGGTGAAATTGATTTTGGGCGTATGGTTAAAGACACCTTGTTGGAAAAAACCAAGGCATTGGGGCTAAGCACGACCTTTGTGGATAAGGACCTGGGCTACGAATTACGTTGTGCCGACCCAATTCCCTTTGACGGCGAATATACCCGGGACCTCGGCTATGGGGCGATCAAGTTCTTGCGATCGGAAGCGGCAACCAAATTTGGAGCTATTATTAGCTATGTAGAAGGCCGCATGGTCCCCTTGCGATTCGAGGATATGCTGGATCCGATAACCAAGCGAATGCGGACTCGGCGAGTGGATGTGGATGGAGAAGGTTTTGAATGTGCCCGGCGGTACATGATTCGATTGGAAAAGAGTGATTTTGAGAAACCGGAAACGCTATCGCGGCTGGCGGAAACGGTCAATATGTCTCCTAAGGAGTTTCAGGATCGTTTTGGTTATTTGGTAGCTCATTCCTAGTTCCGGCTGGGTAGATGTAACACTTTTCAATTCGCCGGACCCACGAAGTTCGGGCGAATCGGCACTTTTTTGGTATTCCTTCCTTGTATTATCGCCTTTCTGTTTTGATGTTTTTTCAGTACGCCATTCCGGGTGCATGGATTCCGCTTTTTGCCTTGCGCCTGGAAGAGGAGTTGCGTTTTACTCCGATGCAAACTTCCTTGGCTTATGCCAGTTGGGCAATTGGAGCGGTGATTGCTTCGCTGGTTGCCGGGCAGGTTGCAGATCGCTGGGTTTCAACGGAACGTTGCTTGGCCGGCTGTGGTTGCATTGCCGGAACGTTGTTGTTTGTGCTTTCGGAATCCACGCAGCCATTTACTGTTTGCTTGATAAGCATTCTTACTTGCTTGTTTATGATTCCCATCCTGACTTTGGGATTAACCTTGAGCATGACTCATTTGCCGGACCCGGAGAAACAGTTCGGGCGTGTTCGGCTATGGGGGACAATCGGCTGGGTCTTTTCCGGATTGGTCCTGTGGCTCTGGTTTAGTTCGGCTTTGGAACCGGTTCGCCTTTGGATTGGACAGGGCAGCGTTTCATTTGCGGATTGTCAGCGGCTATCCGGGTTTTTTGCCTTTTGCCTGGCCCTGTATGCTTTGACCTTGCCACATACTCCACCTGCGCGCAAAGCCAAATCCTGGTTGGCTCCTTTGGCTGCGGTTCACCTTCTCAAGCAGAGCCGATTCGCCATTCTTTGTTTGTGTGCCTTTTGTATGCATCTGACAATTCCCTTTGTGATCCAGCAAACTTCTCTGCTGCTGCGGCACTTGGGGTTATCCAAGGGGATCATCAGTTCCACTCTGACTTTGGCCCAAGTGGGGGAGATTGTTTGGTTGTGGTTCTTGCCAGTCATAACGTTTCGGATTGGG
>CAZPPD010000358.1:0-6296 GCA_964588185.1 uncultured Alcaligenaceae bacterium
GATTCTTGGGCGGACAATTTAGGATTGGCAAATTGCTCAAAATAATCTCCGAAAGGAGCAAACCCGCTCGTAGGATTAATTCGATCCTCCAGCTGCTCGAGAAAGAGAAAAGGGGTACTAGTAGTTTTGAGATTTTGAATGAGGGAAAGGGAATTGAAACCGTTCATGGAAAAACCTCCTGGCGGGCGGGTCAAAGATAGGAATGTATTGGTAGAATCCACCTATACTTTTCGAATGAAAAAATGAGGCGGATTCGGCGCCATCGAGGTTTTGTTAAGGGCGTACGTTAATCCCAAGCAGAATGGTTTTGAACCATTATGAGTAAATAAGTGTGAAAGATAATGTAAGTGAATTGTTTAGGCTAACCTTGTATTTTCTCAAATGCAAGAATATTCCTATTAAAATGAAAATTTTTCTACGATTTAGGTTTTTTTGAGTTTGAATTTTTATCCCAGGCAAGTCCGTCGAGTCAAGGAAGCCGTGGTCATCAGTTTCGCACTGATAGGTTAAAAGTGGTTGTATGTTTTACAAAAGTGAAAGCCGCCACGAACATAATAAGAGGGAATTGAAAGAGAGTCTGGAAAAGGCTCCCAAACTCTCTTTGGAAATGAAATGATATTATTTAATGTAGAAGGTGAAACTAAAGTATTGGGCACTTCTTCTTTTTCTCTTGTATAATGCCCAAACAATAACAGTACTGGTTCCTCGCGTTGGTTCAAATGTAAAATTCGAAGTCCATTGGATTTGGGATTTGTTTATTCGGAAAATATTTACCGAATGAGCATCCTTTGGCGGGGCAAGCGAAATCTCGCTTTTCGGGATTTTCTTATTTGGTATTATCTGACAATAAACTTTATGCGCAGGAAGCCCTCTTATGGTAGTAGTATCCACTGACAACTGAAGAGTGTTCCCATTGTATGGCACCTCTTCACCTCTTTTTAATTCCTTTTTATTTAGAGCAACCCGTGCTATTTCATCAGTTACTGCTCGGAAACGTTTTATGACTCTGTAGTAGCGAATCTGGTTCGGTGGGATCTTGTATTGAGCCCAAGTGACAACAGTGTTATTTGCCCCCGATCCTGTAGAATCTGTGTTTAAATGATGACGAAAATTATTATCATCCCCCCAATCGTTTTGGTTTTCTTCAGTTGGAGTCTCTGATCTTCCTGAGGGGCGGTCAATAGCAGGAATATTCCCATCTGGCACATTTTGGTTGTAGAATCTCAACCAAACTTTTTCCGGAGTTTCGCCCCCTTGCGTGGCGGTTCTAAAAGTAAAGTGAACCCTATTCGTATCCACATGAATTTCATTATCTGGAATGTTTGGATTGTCTGGAATTGTTACTTTATCCTCCACGCCATCATCATCATCAAGCCAAACGTTATCAATTGTATATTTTTGGTCCTGAGCATTACTTTCCAAAACAACTAATAACGAAACCATTGTCGCGACAAGAAACACAAAAAACCGGATGGAGAACATTTTCGGAAACATTGGAAATCTTCCTTTTAGAAAAACATGGTGCAGAAAGTTGAGTTAATTAATTCAGGATTTCTTTTTATCAACATGTAGCAACGGCCGGTAGAATCTTGCTGTTCCACCTGACACGAAAAAACCGTAACCACCAGTCAAACTTTTTGTCGATTTTAACATCGTTAATTTCTCAAGAGGTTTTTCGTTCCACAAAATCTCTTTCAATTGGTTTTCAACCACCGAAATCAATAGATTCCCTTCGAGATTTAGGGAATTATCGAGAGTTATTTCTCTTAACAATCCAGATGTCGGAAATTCACCGCTATTAAAGCTGTAGATTGATGTCCAACGGCGAGCGATGGTAAGTTTGCGGTCTTCTTTTGAAAATCGAATTGTTTGGAACTGATTGTAGTTTTTAGATCCTTTGATGTTTTGTAATCCCAAAATGACAGCAACTATCGGGTTTGGTTTATGAGCTTCGATTTTCATCTTAAGTTTGTACGAAGGCGCAAATATTTCGCCTATCTTGACGAAGGTATTTCCTTCTTGTTGGACAACCCAAATTGATTGTTTCTTTGAATGGACAAATCCGCCAGGAGGTGTGCTGAGGACTTCAAAATCCTTCCACAAAGGATACCAACCTTCCGGAATGGGATCTTGTTCGGGTTCTGGTTTTGGAGACGGATCTCTATAAGGGGGAATAAAAAAATATGTTGCTACCAATACAGTAATTAACAAGATTAATCCCAATACCCATGTTAGCCATTGAAAAATTCCATCTTTTCTTTGGTTTGGTTGGGTCGGATTTATAATGTCCGTTTCCAACAATATAGATGTCTTTTTCTCATCCTCTAAGTGATCGATAAACTCCTCCAACGCCTCAGCCAGGTCACCCGCACAGGAGTACCGATGAGCGGGCTTTTTTTCCAGGCATTTCCCAACAATCGTTTCCAATTCTTTAGGAACTGTGTCGTTGATGCCGCGGATCGAAGGGGGAGGTCGTTGAATGATGGCATCTACGAGGTCTTTTCGATCCTTATATTCGAAGGGCCGTCTTCCCGTTAGCAGTTCAAAGAGCACAACTCCGAGACTGTAAATATCTCCCCGTGTGTCAACATAATGGCTATCGCCGCTGGCTTGCTCGGGGGGCATGTAGGCATAGGTCCCAACAATTCCACGCCCTTGCCGTTGTTTATCTTCTTCGGTTGCGGCCAAGCCGAAATCACCGATGAACGGCTTTCCTTCTTGATCGAGCAGTATATTTCCCGGTTTAAGGTCCCGATGAACTATTCCTTTTTTGGAGTAAACTGTGTGCAATGCCCTGGCCACTTGAGCCACGATTCGCGCGGCCTCTTGGTAAGAAAGGGGATCCTGTGGCAAGCGTTCGATCCGCTTTTCTAAACTTTCCCCGTCGATTAATTGGGAAACGATGCAGGTGTGACCCGAGAAGGTGTCTGCATCATAGACTCGGATGATTCCATTTATTTCGTCCAGTTCCGCAACCTTTTTTCCTTCCTCCATGAATTCTTGAAGGACTCTTGGCGGGAACTTTTTTCCGGGCAGGGGAATCTTGATGGCAACATAACGATTTAAATTTTCGTCATAAGCCTTCCAAACTTCTCCGAATCCGCCACGCCCTACAGGCTCCTTACCAACAAGTTCATAGCGGCCGAGCTTTCGGGGTACGGAAGTTGGCTGTTTCTTTTCGGCTCCAGACTCGCTTTCGGCATTGCTGTAATCCTGGGTGGAATGGGTTTTTTGACGATGTCCTTCTGCCTTTAATTCACTGTCAACCTTGGCAAGAACGGCTTCGATTTCTGTGTGCTGGTTGGACAACCTCGATAAAAACTCGGTACGGTCCGGTTGATCTCCCCATCTCTTGCGAACACGATATTCTTCCCCGATCATCATTGGGGTGAAAATTTCTTTGCCCTTTATTTCTTCCAACATGGCGTAATCCCTTAGGGTGGGAAACATCGGAAGACCCGTTTGTTTTTCGGAATTCTTCTCCTTGAGGCCGGGAAATCTTTTCCACCGATACTCAAGGTCAAGCAGAATAAGTTCCGTAACAAACTCGAGATCAGAAGAAGCCTTTAAAAAGTTGCGAATGTCCGGCGGCGTTCCGGTGTTCCACAACTCCTCAAATTCTTCTAACTGGTCTTCGAAGTTCTCGGATTCAGGTGCTTGATTAGCAAGCCCTGTCATTAATCCCTACCTCCTGGAAAGCAAAATATGCTTTCACTATATGAATCCGGAATTACCATCAGATTTTGGACAGGAAATTTCAGATTTTGGCAATTCATTCTTTTGCCCTTCGCAAAACACCTATTATGCAGTTGCCGCTCTAGCCGCAAAGTTGCGACTTGATAATTTCTAGAGGCATAAGCGGCGAGAATTTCGGTGGAATACTTATCCATCTCATTCTCTTTAATTAGTTGAGGCTCTGTTAATCTAGGTAAGTTGGTTGACAGTGCAAGTAAAAAATGTTTTGGTGAGGCCAAAATTAATCGACCAAATCAGAATCGGATAAGAAAGGAAATGGATGAAATGGCCTCCGCTTGGTGTGCGAGTTACCTGCAACAAGGAATTGGTATGATCGTCGTGGAAGTTGTAACCAGCTTGACTGCGAAATGCACAACCACCCCATTGAATACTTCTCGATTTTTTATCTGCTGAAGGCGGGACTCGAACCCGCACGAGGGATTACCCTCATCGGATTTTAAGTCCGATGCGTCTGCCAATTCCGCCACTTCAGCTTATTTTTCTTTGCCAAAACCATCCAATCAATTTACTCACCGGTTCCTGCCGGGACAAGTAACTTGCCTTTCTTTTACTTTCGAATAAACGCCCATTTTCCATTTCCTTAAAATATCAAAAATGATAATTTGCAGGAAAGGTAAACTACCAAAGGTTTTCCGACAATCCAAAAAATGATCCGCTAATTCTCTAGACACCTTGTCAGATTTTGACGATAAGTCAATAATAGAGGTATGATGAAAGTCACCGGCAAACAACGTGAAATTATTGAACGCGAAGGGCGGATCTTGGAAGTCGCCCGGGGAATGCTCCTTGATGGCGGTTACCATAAGCTCAGTATGGAACGCATCGCGGAAGAACTCCAATATGCCAAGGGGACAATTTACAACCATTTTAAAAACAAAGAAACGATCGTCATTGCTCTTGCCATCCAAACTATGAATATCAGGACAGAAATGTTTAACCGTGCTGCCCTGTTTAAAGGATTGCCACGTGAGAGAATAATGGCGATCGGGACTGCCGCAGAAACTTTTGTTCGCAATTACCCAGATCATTTTAAAGTGGAAATGCTCATTCGATCTTCGGCAATTTGGGAAAAAACAACGGAAGAACGCCGCCAACTTATGCAATCTTGCGAAAGCCGCTGCATTAATATAGTCGCCGGTGTCGTCCGAGATGGGATCGCCCAAGGGCACCTCTCATTGTCACCGGAAATAATCCCGGAGGAGTTGGTTTTTGGACTTTGGTCTATGAATTACGGTTCTTTTTCGATTATGGCTACAAGCACCTATTTGGGTGAAATGGGTCTGACAAATCCCCAGAAAAGTCTGCAACGAAATATGGATATTTTTCTGGATGGATACAACTGGCAGCCTCTTTCCAAAGATCACGATTACGGCTTGGTGCTCCAAAGGATCAAGAAAGAAGTGTTCCCTCTGGAAAATGGAATGCCATCTGTGAACTAAAAAATTTTGGAGAAAAAATGACTAACCGTCACTTCCTGACGTCAAGTCGACTTTTTTGGCTCATTCCGGTTCTGATTGTGGGCATCGGGGGTATTTCCCTTGCCTTCTCGCTCAGCGGAAGCCCGGAAGAATCTGAAGCCGATTCGAATAGTGCCTTACCGGTTTCCGTTGTGAAAGTTCAACCGGTCGATCATTTTTTTCTGCAGAGATCTTATACCGGTTTGGTTGCTGCCCGGCGCAGCAGCGAATTAAGTTTCGAGCGCTCGGGAGCGGAAATTGAGACCATACAGGTAGATGAAGGAGCCAGAGTTAAAAAAGGCCAAGTTCTCGCACTATTGGACAAACGCTATCTCCTGGCCAAAAAGAAAGAGTTGTCGGCGCAATTAAAAGTAGCCGAAGCAGTCCTAAAAGAGCTTGTCGCAGGCCCCAGAGAAGAAGTTATTGCCGCCGCCAAGGCACAGGTAAGAGATTTGCTGGCCCAAGAAGACTTTTACCAGAAAGCCTATCGCCGAGTCAGCTTACTGGGATCGAGTAGAGCGGCTTCTCAACAAGAACTTGACCAGGCAATCAACGATCTGAAGTCCACCAAAGCCAAGTTGGACGCGGCCAAGGAAAAGCTTCGAGAATTGCAGAATGGGACCCGCAAAGAAAAGCTGGATGCACAAAAAGCAACCGTCGAACGCTTGCAATCCTCAATAGAACTGGTGGACGTCGAGCTAAAAGATACCGAGTTAACCGCACCATTCGAGGGTAGCATCAGCAAACGTTATTTGGACGAAGGTGCTATTGTTTCTCCTAAAACACCGGTATTTCGCATTGTGGAAGACCAACATCTGGAATCCCGCATCGGCATTCCGGTTGCTTCTGCAAACCGTCTTGAGAAAGACCAAGAACTTTCCGTAAAAGTCGGCGGAATAACCTATCCGGGAAAAGTGAAAGCCATACTACCGGAATTGAACAAGGTGACGCGGACTCGCATGGTGGTTTTAAATCTCCAAGGAGCGGCTGGAAAAGTGGTCCCGGGTGAAGTTGCCAAACTCTCTCTGAAAGAGCGGATTAACCAGAAAGGATACTGGCTGTCCTCCACTGCTCTGGCAAGAA